>JBATKC010000424.1:0-27402 GCA_049669065.1 Gammaproteobacteria bacterium | reverse complement strand
GTGCGGCGGCGCGCACGTGCCAGCCGGCCGCCTGAAGCCGCGGCGTCAGGTTGGTGCCGATATAACCGCTGGCGCCGAATACCAGCGCCCTGCCTTGTTTATCCATCCGGCCATCTCCCTATGCGCTTATGCGGGCCGCCCGCCCATCGACCCGTCAGGACCCGCATCGGCCACGTCGGCGCCGTCTCGTGGCCTGAGTCGTCACCGCGCCAGAGCACAGGCACGACTGACGAAAAGCCAAATACCATTATCGGCTACAAGAACTCGTAGGATATCCCGGTAGTGATACTGTAATCGGATTTGGCCGCGTCCGCGCTGGTGGGATCGGTGTCATAAGTGCCGCCCACAGAAAGGTTGAGGAAAAAGTCCTCGACCAGTTCCTTGCTCAGGGTCAGGTCATAATTGGAGCGCACGCGGCCGGCCTCGGTGATACCCGGGAATAGCAGCAAATTTAGCGTCAGGTCCAGCTTGGGCGTGTCGTATAAAAAGCTGTCGTACTGGAATTGCAGGATGCCATCCAGCTCGGTATTCGATTCGCCGTCACTACTCTCTTCCTGAGTCACACCCAGTCCGATGGCGCCGAGCCAGCGGCGCCGGTTCGATTCGACAAAATATCTTCCGACCCCGCCGCCTAGCAACAGGCGCAGGTCCACATCCAGTTCATCGTTCTGCTCTGCCTGGCCCAGCAGGAAATTGTAATGCCGGTTCTTGCGCAAGCGTTTGTACTGGCCGGTCAGCCGGCTGGCGCTGGACGTGTCATCCCCGTCATCGGTGTAATCCGCACGCAGCGACAAACCCAGAATCCGCCTTTCGCCGACATATTCTGTGTCCGCATAGACATTGGCCTTGGTGATATCGCTGGCCTTGGCATAGCTGTAGCCGGCACCCACCTCGAGATCTGTCCTGGACTTCCAGTCGTCTTTGACCGGCGTTATCCGGACAAAATCCATGAGCGGCAATGATCCGGTCCCGCGCTCGCCGCTCACACCCAGCGTTCCGGCGCCGCCGGCGTCACTCAGAGATCCATAAAATCGGCGTCCCCTGGTCGACAGTACGCGGAAGAAATGGGTGCTGGAGACCGTCTGGATGTCGTCCCACTCGATATATATCGTGCCCATGGCGTCGGTGCTGTAACGCAGCCGGCCCCGTTCCAGCGCCTTGACCTCGCCGGTGATCCGGTCGCCATTTGCCAATACGACGACATCCGTCTTCGCCGCCTGAGCCGGCGAAATCGTCAGGCAGGCAGCCAGCCCGACAAGGAGCATTGGCAGTGCGCGGTTCAGCATCAGGATAGTTCGTTTGTCGCGTAACATGGCTCATGGGTCCTCATCGACAAAATTCTCACACGGCGTCGGCCTGACGCGCCTACGATTCGGCCGCGACCACAGCGGATGATACCCACTGGCGCCCGCTGTCGGGACGATCGTACTCGCCGCCATGTTGTTGGCATGGCAGATAGCGGGCCGCCGCCCGAGACGACCCGATTGGCTTCGTCTGGATAGATTGATCTGTTATAAAGTTCGGTCTGGCCGGCCATGCTGCCTCCGTGCCGGAACCCTGATTCGGACCCTCTCGAGCCCAAAAATGCTTGGCACCATCAAAGACTTCCTCAAACTCGAGTCCACCAGCGGCATCCTGCTGGTGTTGGCCGCGGTCCTGGCGATGGTGGTCGCCAACTCGCCGGCGGCCGACATATACGGGCGATTGATCACGATGCCCGTAGAAGTCCGGGTCGGTCCGGCTGAGATCGCCAAACCGCTGCTGCTATGGATCAACGACGGTCTGATGGTGCTGTTCTTCTTCCTGGTCGGGCTCGAACTCAAACGCGAGTTCCTGGTCGGCGAATTATCACGCAAGGGCTCGCTGGCGTTGCCCGCCTTTGGCGCAGTGGGCGGGATGCTGATCCCCGGTCTGATCTATGCCTGGATCAACTGGAACGAGCCGGTCGCGCTACAGGGATGGGCCATACCAGCCGCCACGGACATCGCGTTTGCGCTGGCCATCCTGGCGCTGCTCGGGGATCGCGTACCGGTGGCGCTCAAGGTGCTGCTGACGTCGATCGCGATCTTCGACGACATCGGCGCCATCGTTATCATCGCGCTGTTCTATACCAAGCAGCTGTCGCTGACCTCGCTGATCATCGCGTTGGCCTGTCTGCCTGTGCTGTATTTCCTGAATCGTCGCGGCGTGGTGGATACCTCGCGCTATGTCCTGATCGGTCTGATCATGTGGGCGGCGCTGCTCAAGTCGGGTGTGCACGCGACGCTGACCGGTGTGCTGCTGGCCTTGTTTATCCCGATGAAAGATCCAAAAAACCCGGAACGTTCGCCGGTCATGGATCTGGAGCACGATCTGCACACCGCCGTCGCCTTCGGCGTGCTGCCCGTGTTCGCATTCGTCAATGCCGGCATCGATCTTGGCGGCGTGTCGATGGAGTATGTGCTCCATCCGGTGCCGCTGGGCATCATCGCCGGCCTGTTCCTGGGCAAACAGCTCGGCGTATGGATCTTCTGTCGTCTCGGCGCAATGCTCGGCCTCTACCGACTGCCCCGGGATCTCGACTGGCGGATGATCTACGGCGTATCCCTGCTCTGCGGCGTCGGCTTTACCATGAGCCTGTTTATCGGCTCGCTGGCCTTCGAGGAGACCGGTGTCAACCGGATGTTCGACGAGCGCCTCGGCATCATCATCGGTTCGCTGCTGTCAGGCATCGTCGGTTATGTGTACCTGCGCATGACCCTGCCGCCGACGGCGAACGGATCCAGGCACGACTGAGGCAACCAGCCGTCCCGCTTTGGCGCATCCGGCACCGGTCATTGCTCCACGCTGACGCCGCGCCAGAAAGCGATGTGCCCACGGATATTGGCTGCGGCATCCTTCGGCTCCGGGTAATACCAGGCCGCATCCCGGTTCACCTCCCCGTCGACCACGACGTCGTAATAATGCGCCGTGCCCTTCCAGCCGCACACGGTCGTGGTGGCGCTCGGCTGTAGCAGCTCGTTACGCACCGCAGACGGCGGGAAATAGACCTTGCCTTCGACAGATTCGTATGCGTCGCTCTCGGCGATGACTTGCCCGTTCCAGGTCGCTGTCGCCATGGGTTTGTGACCTCATTTTTGGGTACCAGTCATGGCACCGATTTTGGAGTTCGCACCAGGTTTGTCCCGCCATGTCGGAACAGGTTCCCCATGAACAGCAGGAAAGTAGACCGCGGCGCTGCGGCCTGCTGTCTTCGGGAGCCGCTGGCAAGATTCGGTCCAGACCCCGGCTTGACGCGATGAATATGTGACACAGCACACATTTCGGGCGCCCGATGGCGTGAACCGAGGCACAGCCCTCACCCCCGGGGATATGGTCGAATGACGCTGTAATTAAGTTAAAGAGTGTTTGGTCCATGCCCCAACGCGGATTCACCCTTATCGAGGTGGCGCTCGCTGTCGCCTTGGTGGCGTTGCTGGCCGCCATCGCGGTGCCTTCCTACGTGGGCTTTGCTGAACGCGGGCGCGTCGCCCAGGCCATCAGCGACATGGGACGGATCCAGCTCGCCGCCGACCGTTTTCGGCTAAACAACAACGACGAGTTGCCCGCCAGCCTGGCCGAGATCGAACTGGACACGCTTCTGGATCCGTGGGGACGACCCTACGAATATCTGAACATTTCGCTGGCCAAGAATCAGGGCGAGCTGCGCAAGGACAAGAACCTGGTGCCGCTGAACACGGATTTCGATCTCTACAGCAAGGGACCCGACGGCGACTCCAAAAGACCCCTGAACGCCAAGGCCAGCCGCGACGACATCGTCCGGGCCAACAACGGCGCATTTGTCGGCAAGGCCGAGGACTACTGAGCACCGCTGCCGATTCGGCCTCAAACAGATGCTCAATTCGTTTCATAGTCGGGTTGCGAGGAGAGTCTTCGGGCTGTTCTTCCTGAGTACCGTGTTGCCGGTGGTGGTCACTATCGTGATGATCACGGCCATTTCGGGCTCGGAACTCCAGGCCCGGCATCTCGACGATCTGCAGCAGGACGCAAAGCACTATGGGCTGGCGGTGTTCGAGCGTTTGGAGTTTGTCGCCAGGGGTCTGGATGCATGGGTCGACCAGGGCGCCCGCCTCTCGAGCCTGTCGCCTGGCGTCCTCGAAGCCCGCTTCGTCCGCAATATTGATACGGCGTCGCTCGCGAAACCGCCACATCGCCAGCTCGCGATAGATCGCACCGCAGCCCAGCCCGATCTGCTCTTGTATCGCGGGCTGCAGGACGGCCGGGTGGTGCTGGCCAGGCTGGACTGGAAATTCCTCTGGGGCCCGGAGAGCGCCATCCCCCACGACATCGGCATCTGCATGCTCGACGGATCTCAGGAGCTGCTCCTCTGCCCCTCGGAACAGACCAGGCGCGTGACCCGGCAACTGGGGCCGATGATCGCGGAGTCCGCAGTCGGACAACGGGTCATCGGGCAGGATGAGCCGCTGCTGGTCAGCTACTGGACGCTGTTCCTCGCAGCCGAATTCAAAGCGCCCGGGTGGACCGTCGTCGCAAGCCGGCCGAAACGCAGCGCGCTGTCGGTGCTCGATGACTTGCGCAGCTGGTTTCTGCCCGCCGCCGGCATTACGGTCACGATCACGATCTGGCTGACATTGATCCAGGTCCGACGTCGTCTGGGGCCGCTGGAACGCCTGCGCGACGCCACCGCAAAGGTGGCTCAGGGAGACTTCTCCACCCCACTGGTGCTGGAGACTCGTGACGAATTCGAACAACTGGCCGATTCGTTCAACAACATGACGGCGCAACTCGGCCGGCAATTCACCGCACTGAATACGCTCGGCGAGGTCGACCGCCTGATCCTGTCGAACGCGGCGACCGAGGACGTGATCGAGCAATCGCTGGAATTCCTGGTCAGCTCTCTCGGCTGCGAAACGGTGCTGGTCGCGTTGTTCGAGCGCAGCGCCGCGGATTCGGCTGCGTATCTGCGGGACACGTCCGGCAGCATCAGGCGTCAGAGTCTCGTCCTCGACCCGGCCAAGATCCGCGCCCGGGTAAGCGGACGATACGAGTGGTGCTCGATCGGATCCCTGCTCCCGCGAGCCGCCAGCAATCTGGTTGACCTATGTCCGGATCGGATGCTGGTCTTCCCGCTGATGATCGCCGGCGAATGCAGCGGCTTCCTCGCCGTCGATGGCGATGGCGTCGATGAGACGGATGCCTATTGGCTGCGGATGACCGGCGAGTTCTGCGATCGCGTCGCCGTGGCGGTGGCCAGCATCCGCCGCGAGGCGGCTCTCTATCAACAGGCTCACTTTGACCAGCTCACCGGTCTCCCCAACCGGGAACTGTTCAAGGACCGTCTCGACCGCGCGATCGAATCCGCCACCCGCGAGGGTCATTCGGGCGCATTGCTGTTTGTGGATCTGGATCATTTCAAGGCGGTCAACGACAGCGAGGGCCATATGGTCGGCGATCAATTGCTGATCATGGCGTCGCGGCGCCTGGGCGATCATCTGCGCCGGGCCGACACCGTGGCACGGCTGGGCGGCGACGAGTTCACCGTGCTGCTGTCCCATATTGAAAACCTCGACGAAGCCAGCCATGTAGCCGACACCATCGTCAGCCTGCTGGCCGAGCCCTTCGTGATCGACGGAGTCGAGCATTTTGTCGGCGCGAGCATCGGCATCGGCATCTTTCCCGCCGACGGTAACAGCGCGGACAAGTTGTTGCAGAGCGCCGACACCGCGATGTATCAGGCCAAGGACAAGGGCCGCGGCACGGCGGTGTTTTTCGACGAAGCGATGAACAGAAGGGTGCGCCACAGGCGCGAGCTGGAAGCCGAGCTGCGCTCTGCGATCAGCAACGAGGAGCTGGAACTGTACTTCCAGCCGACGGTGGACCTGTCGAACGGCGCCATCATCGGGGCCGAGGCGCTGCTGCGCTGGAACCACCCGAGCAAAGGCCTGCTGGCACCGGGTGATTTTATCGGGATCGCCGAGGAGACCGGACTGATCGCAGAAATCGGCGACTGGGTGCTGGTATCGGCATTTGCTTCATTCAGGAGATGGCACGAGCAGGGCCTGCTGCTGAAGACCCTGGCGATCAATGTCTCGGTCAGGCAGTTCCGCGAGAGCCACTTTGGCAAGCGGGTCATCGAATTGGCACGGCAGTTCTCGATCCCGCCGGGTCTGCTTGAGCTGGAGCTGACCGAATCGCTGTATATCGATGAGACCCCTGCGCTGCGATCCGAGCTGCGCGCGCTGCAGGACAACGGTATTCGCCTGGCCATCGACGATTTCGGCACCGGTTTCTCTTCACTTTCGTATCTGGAACGCATCCCCTTCGATACGCTAAAAATCGACCGTTCCTTCCTGGCTCAACTGCCGTCCAATATCCGTTCCTGTGCCATCACGCGAGCGGTGATCACGCTGGCCAACACGCTCGGCAAGCGGGTGGTGGCCGAAGGCGTGGAGACGGCGGCGCAGGCGAATTTCCTGGCTGCGGAGGCAGATATCTACGCACAGGGCTATCTCTATGGCCGCCCGATGCCGGCCGCGGAATTCTTTGAAGCGGCCAGGGCGAGAGCGCCCGACACGGTCAGCGAGACGGCGATGCTGCGGCGGATCAGAATGGGCTGAACTATCCGCCGACCGACAGGTCAGCGTGACAGGACCTCCGCTGCAACCACCGGCGCGGCACGGTAGCGGTCACTTCTCCAGCATATAGATCTGCCATAGATCTCTCGAACTGAGCCGCAGAAACGGCTGCATCGTCCGTCGGCCGGTCCGGCCGATGCTCTTCTCCAGATAGCGGAGTTCCTCCAGCATGCCCTTTACCTCCGGATGGGGTTCGGTTTCGAAGCCCTGCTCGCGCATCATCAGCAGGCCGCTCGCGCGCATCGACAGCTCCACATGCAGCCGCAGGTAACACAGCATGTCGGCCACGACTTCGCCGCGGAAACGCCCCTTTAGCGAGGTCAGGAACTGGCCGACCCGGGATTCCGAAAACGCGCCCGAGCTGATCAGCTCGAGCAACTGGGTGTCGGCATCGAAGTCCACCTGCATCCATTTGCGCAGGGATTTTTCGCTCTGCTGGAACACCAGCACGATCAGCGGCGGCAGCAACACCAGGATGCCCAGCGTCGACCACACCGGCACAAAGAGGAAATGATTAAAGATCGAATGGATCAGAACAGCGGCGAGAAACCCCGGGATAAATAGATGCGGCCTTGTCGACTGCCGCTCCTCGGTCAGGGTGTGGGCAACGATGCCGAATATTGCGGTGGTGCCGCCATGCATGATCGCGGTGCCAAAGCCGCGTACGACCCAGACCGCCAGATGCGAATCGGCCAGGACGCCGAGATAGTAGATGTTCTCCACCAGCGCGAAACCGGTGCCTGCGGCAAAGCCGAAGATCGTCGCATCCACCGGGAATCCGATCCGGTGGCGCCGGATCAGATAGATCAGGATCAGGCCCTTGAGACACTCCTCGACCAGCGGCGAGACATATCTCGAGTAGTCCCTCAACTCGATGGCGAAGGCATCGAGCAAGGTCAGATTGACCAAATAACTCAACCCTGCGGCGAGACAGCCTGCGCCGATGGTCAGCAGCACGGTGCGCAGACGCACCAGCTTGTAACTGTCGAGCACGACCAGCGCCGCGAGGAACAGCAGCACCGGCAACAGGCCGGTCGCTCCACGGATGGCCAGCTCACTCAGCATCGGCCAATGATCGGCCTATTCCCCGCCGCGGCACAAGCCTGACCATCCACGGACCCGCCGATCCCGGGCCTCAGAGGATCTTCAGCGAGGCCATAAACTCGTTATCGGAGCTGCCGCCACTGCGCTCCGCATGGGCATAGCCGAATGAGAGCGTCATCGGCATGCGATAGAGCACCTCGAACTGGAAGTCCACCTGGGTGCCGATGTTGTAGTACTCGTCACTGCCACTGTCCGGATTGGTGGACAGCGCCATCGCGAAGATCGCCGGTCGGGCCCAGCTGAGGAAGAACCGTGGCGTGCCGGCGCGGCGGAAGCGCACCGGCGGCAGATTCCACTCCAGCATACCCTTGGCAAAAGTCCGCCCGTTCAGACGATCGATCTTGAAGCCAGGGAAAGCAAAGGGCTCTCGATAGCGTTTTACGTCCTGATGATCGACCCAGTTGTTGCGGAACGCGCCAAAGTAGAAGTTGGCGAACTCGTCGCTCTTGTCGCCATCGGCGCCACCGGCATAGGTGCGCAGCCAGATCGAGGAGTGATGCAGCGGCAACGCGAAGCCAGCATCGAAGCGGCCATACGCATAGGGCACAAAAGAACTGTCCGCGTAGTTTCCGCCACCATGTACTGACCAGCGGAACCCCTTCTCTTCGTCGACCGCGCCCAGGGAACGCCGCGTGTTCGAGTAATACAGCGCCGCGTTGGCGTTGGTGAATTCTTCAAAGGTCGCGTCCACATCCTGGGCGTAGGGCACTTCATCGAGATCCCAAAAATAGCCGGCGCGCACGTCCAGATGCATCTTGCGCGGATCGTCGGAAATGATCGGGCGCTTATAAGCCAGCTGCGCCGCATAACCTTTTCTGCTGACCTTGGTCGGGCCGAACAGATCATAGAAATCCGCGTAGTTGTACTTCAGTTCCGCGGTCCAGCTGCCCGGCAGCAGCTGGTCGAGCCGCTGATACTGATACTTGAGGTGGGCATGGAGCTGTTCGTTGGAGTCGCGCGTCGGCGTCACCGAGGCCGTGACGCCGAGACGGTTGAATCCCACATAGTCGCTGAAGATCGCATGCGCACCCGCGCCGATCGAATTCTTGTATCCCTCCACAACGGGGTAGACGGACTCGAGCCCCATATTGGACAGTGGCTTGTAGGTGCCCTCGGCTTTGACCAGATCATCCAGCGGGACGTCGGCCGGCGAACCTACCTGCCACTCCCGGACCAGCGGATGTTTCTCGGCGACCCGGGTGCCGAGGAAGGTGATCGCGCTGACGTCTTCGAGCGGCTGTGGATCGATCAGCGTCGGTACGAATCCCTGTCCGGTGTACCGGAACACCGTCAGCCGGCCGTCATCCATCGGCAGCGGTCGGAAAAAGCCGACTTCAGCGTTGCTGACCGCTTCGATATCGCCGCTGGCCAGCTCGTAACGGAAGATGTTGGACACTCCGGTGTAATAGGAGCTGCCGTAGAGATACTTCCCGTCGGCGGAGAACACGAAGCCCTCCGGCACCGCCTGACCGAAGTCAAAAGACGTCATCGGCGCGGTGTCGCCGTCCAGCACCGACTCGATCTTCATCACGCGTAGCGACTGATTGCCCTCGACCTCGCCAAAGGAGGTGGACAGCAAAGTGCCATCGGGCGAGATGTCCATGTCATAGAGGATCTCGCCATAGGGGAAGCTGTGGACCTGGTTCCATTCGGTATAGGGGTGAGGGATGCGCACCAGGGTGGCGATGCCGTTCAGATGCCTGACGCCCCACAGCGAGCGGTCCGCAGGATTTAATACCAGCTCACCGATACGGGTGTCCTTGAGCAGGATGCGTGACTTGCCGGTATCCGCATCCAGCGCGACCAGATCGCGATAATTGTAGTTATCCGAGGTGTAGCAGATCGTGCGCGCGTCGGGATCAAAGGCCAGCGAAGTCACCCGATAGATCATCGGCCCCTTGATGTCCTCCAGCTTCGACACCGTGCCGTCGCGGGTCGAAATCTTCCCGATGTGGGCGACCACGCCCGGATATCTGATACCGGCGATCAACTGGCCGCTCGCGGGATCCAGGTAGGCACGCGATACCGACCCCAGCGCCCTGTCGGACATATCATCGTAGGGAGTGGTCGGGAACTGGCGGATCGCCGCCAGATTGGTGTCCTGGAACGCGTGCTCCCAGTCGACCCAGTCCTGCCAGCCTTGCTCCAGGCTCTTGCCAAACACCAGTTCGAATTGCGCAGCATTATCGCGCCGGCTGCCGTCCTTGCGCTGGGCCCACTGGATCACCATCTCGGGGGAATATTCATACGCCAGATAGGTCAGAAAGCGGGTGCCATAGAGATAGGCGTTGGCACCGACCTGGAAATCGACCCGGGTGCCCTCGGAGAGGATCCCCAGCGGATCATAGAAGTGGGCGTCGTCGCGGACCATGGAACGGAACACCATCTCGTCATAGGCGCCCTGCGCGCGGCCCAGCCCGCCCGCCATCCAGGTCTCGACAAACACCGCAATCCCCTCGAGGAACCAGCGCGGGCTGGTCTTGCGCGGCACGGTCAGATATTGATAGAGGATCGACAGCGGATAATCCGGGGTCGCCGCCACTTTGCCACCAAACCATCTGCGAAAACGCAGATCCTCGGTCGTGGCCTGATCAGTGGTCGAGATGTGCACCAGCTCGTGATTCATGATGGTGCAGATACGCTCCGCGGACGCCGAGGTCTCGAAGGTCAGCGGCAGTGGCGCGATATCGACAAACAGGCTGTTCCTCGGCACGGAAGTCGCTGCTGCATTGCCGTAGTCCGAAAAATCCGTCAACAGGACCGTGGTCCTCTCGGTAGGCTCGTATTCGAAGATCCGCCGCTGCCCGCCCATGGAGTTTTCGAAACAGCGCGCGGCGTAAGGCGCCAGGTAGGTTTGGGTGGGGTCGAAATACAGCAAGCGCTGATCGGGCGTCTCCGTGAACTTCAGTTCGGCCTGGCCGGCGAGAGGTGACGCCAGCAGAATCGTTCCGGCGAGCAGGAGAAGTGGTTTGGCTCTGGGCATGACGATTCTTCTTTTTCTATGGCTGAATGCACGAAGAGGATACAACGGTATGACCCGTGGTATCCCCTTCGTGCGGCAATGCAAAAAACTGCCCCGGATGAGTCCGCCTCCCTAAGCCCGGCCGCGGAGGCCGGGATCCGGGGCTAAACCGGGACTAATTCATGCTGCGCAGCGACTCGCTGCTCATATTCTCGCGGAACGACTCACTACGCAGGGCCTCGCGGAACGACTCGTTACTCAGCGCCTCACGCAGGGCTTCGTTGCGCATCGCCTCACGCAGCGCCTCGTTGTTCAGCGCCTCACGCAGCGCCTCGTTGTTCAGCGCCTCGCGGAGCTGCTCGCTGCGCAGGGACTCACGCAGGGCCTCGCTGTTCAGCGCCTCGCGCAATGATTCATTGTTCAGCGCTTCGCGCAGCTGCTCACTGCTCAGGGCCTCGCGCAGCTGTTCGCTACGCAGTGCCTCACGCAGGGCCTCGCTGTTCATGGCCTCACGCAGGTTCTCGTTACGCAGTGCCTCGCGCAGATTCTCATTGCGCAGCGCCTCACGCAGGGCCTCGCTGTTCATGGCCTCACGCAGGTTCTCGTTACGCAGTGCTTCGCGCAGGTTCTCGTTGCGCAATGCCTCACGCAGCGCTTCGCTGTTCATGGCTTCGCGCAGGTTTTCGTTACGCAGCGCCTCGCGCAGGTTCTCACTGTTGAGCGCCTCACGCAGGGATTCGCTGGTCAACGCTTCCTGGAGGTTCTCGTTGCGCAGCGCCTCCTGCAGCGCCTCGCTGTTGAGCGCCTCTCTGAGGTTCTCGTTGCGCAGCGCTTCGCGCAGCTGCTCGTTCTTCAGCGCCTCGCGATGGGATTCACTGGCCAGGGCCTCACGCAGTTGCTCGCTGTTGAGCGCCTCGCGCAGCGCCTCGCTGCGCATCGCTTCGCGCAGTTGCTCGCTATTGAGCGACTCACGCAGCGCTTCACTGTTCAGCGCCTCACGCAGCTGCTCGCTACGCAGTGCCTCACGCAGGGCCTCGTTGCTCATGGCCTCGCGCAGCGCCTCGCTGTTCATCGCCTCGCGCAGATTCTCGTTACGCAGAGACTCTCGGAGCGCCTCGCTATTGAAGGCCTCGCGCAATGCCTCGTTGTTCATCGCTTCGCGCAGGTTCTCGTTGCGCAGAGACTCTCGGAGCGCCTCGCTGTTGAAGGCCTCGCGCAATGCCTCGTTGTTCATGGCTTCGCGCAGGTTTTCGTTTCGCAGAGACTCTCGGAGCGCCTCGCTGTTGAGCGCCTCGCTCAGATTCTCGTTGCGCAACGCCTCTTGCAGCGCTTCACTGCTCATGGCTTCACGGAGCTGCTCGCTGCGCAGTGCCTCGCTCAGGTTCTCGCTGGCCAGGGACTCACGGAACGCCTCGCTGTTCAGCGCTTCTCGGAAAGCCTCGTTGTTCATGGCTTCACGGAACGCCTCACTGCTGATCGCCTCACGCAGCGCTTCATCCGTCATGATCTGTTCGAACAGATCGGTCTGCATGAATTGCTGGATCGATTGATCACCGAGCTGGATGTCTTGCGAGCCGATCTGCTCCGCCCGATAGCGCTGGGCCGGCGCGATCGTTCCCGCGACGTCCTCGCTCGACGGCGGAAATTCCGACGCGTAATACCCGACACCTGCCACCGCTGCGACCAGAAGGCCAATGGTGACTGCCTTTTTGCCGCTAAGCTTGCTTTGACCGCTAGTCATCGCTCTTCCCCTTTTACGCCCGGCATTCCGGGATTTGTTAAAGCCCTTGCACCAAGTACCGGTAGCCGGGCAGAAAGTTGGTTGATATCGCGAGGCCTATTGGCGCCCCGCATGATCGAGGTCCGCCTGATGGATCAGCCGGCCGTCGATGTAGAACCCCAACTCGAGGTTCATCGCTCCATTCCGTGGATTGCTCAGGAACAACGCAAGTTGCTGCTCTCCCTGATTTTTTATTGAAACTCTAGAACCTTCCGCGGTGACCGAAAGCGCTTCACCCCGGCGCTGGGCCAGACCGTTGAAGCGGGCATCCGAGCCGTCGAACGCCGCCACGACCTCCACGATACCGGCCGAGCTGAGATCGAACTCCACCATCAGCAGCGGATCCTGATCGCGGATGACAACCGAACCCGAAATCTCCTCGAGATCGATGACCAGGCGCTCGGGAGTAGCCTGGCCCAAGGCCTGATGCTGCGTCATCGTGCCCGTGAGCTGGGAGACGTCGAGCTCGGCATCACCGGCCCAGCGCTGGACGGACACGGTGCCAAATGCGACCAGAAGGCCCATCGCAAAGGCCGCGGCGTATCGCGGGCGCAGCATGGACAGCCAGCCCAGACCGGCGCGGCCCGATGCCGCCCGCGGCTGCGCTTGGGGCAGTGTATTGGCCAATGCGCCCACAATCTGGGCCCGAAGCTGTCTTGGCGGCTCGACGGGTTTCGCATCCTGCAGCCAGTCCGCAACCCGCCGCATGTCTTCGTAGAGTGCCCGGCATTCGGTGCTCGAATCGAGCGCCCGATGCAGTTCCCGGCTGTCTTCAGCGGAATTTTCGCCGTCGATTTCACCGTGGATCAGTTCGAGATGACGTGGGTCGATCATGGCTAGATAAGCTCGCTGTCCGACAAGGCCTCACGCAGACGCTGGCGTGCGGTGAAAAGCCTTGATTTGACGGTCTTTTCCTCGAGCTGGAGGATCAGCGAAATATCGCTATACGAGCAGCCGAGGAAGTGTTTGAGAATAATCACGCTGCGATACTCGCTGCTGATCGTCTTGAGTGCGTCCTGGACACGATCACAGACCTGGCTGGTGCGGAGATTCTCCTCCGGCGACTTCCAGTCAGAGGCCTGTTCATCACTGTCCGCGGTAACGTACTTCCGGCCGTTGAGCAGATTGATCGATTCATTCAGCGCAATCCTGTAAATCCAGCTGTAAAACCTGTAATGCGGGTCAAAGCTGTCCAACTTCTCGAAGGCCTTCAAGAACACCGTCTGGGTGACGTCCCTGGCATCGTCCAGGCTATCGACCATGCGGTATGCCGCATTAAAAATCGGCCGTTCGTAGCGCTGGACGAGGGTCTCGAAGGCCCTCCTGTCGCCGCTCCGGCACTGCGTGACCAGTTCCGAATCAGCGTCTCTCATGACAAGTACATCTCGCGGCCAGGAAAGTTGGCGTGCCTGGCAAAGAAATTACTGATCGCGGCCCGGATCTCATGGATCACCGGCACCCTGGACCTCAAAAATGTGATCAAAACCGGAAAAACGGAACACATCCATGATGTGGTTGTTGACGTTGATCAGTTTGAGGCCTCCGCCTGCGGCCATCAGCCGCTTCTGTGTACGTAACAGGACCCCGAGTCCTGCGCTGGAGATGTACTCGAGATGGGAGAAGTCCAGCACGCTGGCCTGATCCAGCCCGTCCAGAAAGGTCTGTGCCTTCTCGCTCTGAGACGCGTCCAGCCGACCCTTGAGCATCACCACACCTGCGTCAGCCACATCGATATCCAGCATCTCCCTACCTCAACACCTTGGTGAACGTGATCCGGCTCCGCCGGTCCGACTCGTCATAGTCATAGTCGATCGTATCGATCATCTTCGGGATCAGGTGCAGTCCCAGCCCACCTATCTTCCTGTCTTCAAGCGGGCTTTCCGTATCGACCTCGCGCGCCGCGGTCACGTCGAACGGATCCACGTCAAAGTCGGTCAGATGCGCGATCAGCTGGCCATCAGTCTGCTCCATCTCGATCAGCACGCGGTGCGGGTTGCCGGCGTTGTACTTGACCATATTCGTGAACAGCTCCTCGATCGCGAAATTGACCGCGAAGTGATGGCGCTGATCGATCCGCTCGACCGCATAGAAGCGCTCCGCGAACTCGAAGATCTGCTGCAGTGAATCGAAGCTTCTGTCGAACTTCCCGTTCAACACCGCACGCGCCGGGTCCCGCCTGTCGGCGCGCCGGCGTCCGCCCTCTGTATGGGTGAACTGGTCACGGTATCCCCCCGCTTGCGGTTCTCACGCTTTATTTGTTGGCGGCCGCCAACGGGCGTTTTCTCGTTCTTTGATCTACGCCATCATGCCCTGCAAGCCTGCTCAAAGCCTACTGGATCGGCCCTTTCACGGCTATACCATGGTGTTGCGTTGCAGCGAAACCCGGCCTGAGGCGTCGCGGTTTGGTGCGCTGCGAGGATTTGGACGCTGCAGAGTGCGGCCGGCGCCCATCATGCCGGCTGGCGGCGCACCAGTACGATCGTGATGTCGTCGGTTTGCGGCGCTGCACCACCGAAGGCTCTGACCTCATGCAGCAACGCGTCGATCGCCTCGGTCATCGGTTTATCCCGGTGCGCGCGGATGACACCGGCGACACCCTCTCGTCCGAACTGCTCGCCGGCTTCGTTTTCGTACTCATAGATGCCGTCGGAGATCAGCCCGAGCACGTCGCCTGGCGCCATCTCGAGGCGCACCGCCTTCTCCAGCTTCTCCTGGGGCAGCGCGCCCATGGGGAAGGTCGACGCACCATGCCACATGCACTCGTCGCCCGCGGCCTTGTAATGCAGCAGCGGGCCCTGGCCGCCGGCGTGGAAGCGCACCACGTGGGTGGCAGGATCAAGCAGGCCCATAAAAGCGGTAATAAAGCGATCGTCAGGCAGGTCGTCTACCAGCTGGTTGTTCGCGTGAGTGAAGACCTGATCCAGATCGGCGCCCAGCCGCAGCGCGATGCGGACCATCGAACGGAGCTGGGTCGCACTCAGCGCCGGACCAATGCCATGACCGGTCGCGTCGCCGAGCAGCAGGAACAGCTCGCCGCTGTCCAGCCGGACAAAATCGAACAGATCACCGCCGGTCTGGTCGGTCGGCCGGAAGATGCCAGCGCCATCATAATCGGTGACCCGGGGCATCTTCTTCGGCAGCCCGCTCATCTGGATCTCGCGCGCGACGCTGATCTCCCGATCCAGCTTTTGCGTCTGGATCATCCGCTCGGTCGCCTGTACCCGATGCAGCGCCACCGCGCACTGGGCGGCCAGGGCCGCGGCGACCCATTCGTCCTCGTCGTCGAACACGCCGTGTTTCTTGTTCAGCAACTGCAGCACACCGACCAGCGCCCCGTCGTGATCGACCAGCGGCATGGTCAGCATGCAGCGGGTCCGGTAGCCGCTCTTTTTGTCAAAATCCGGATTGAAGCGAGGGTCGGCATAGCAGTCGGGGACGTTGATGATCGCGCGGGTCCGCACGCACTCGCCGACGATACCCTGGTCAGCCGGCAGGCGGATCGGGTCCATACCGGTGGCGACGGTCAGTTCGAGCTGGTCGGCTTCGGCGTCATACAGGAAGACGGAGCCCCGGTCCGCCTGCAGCACCATGCGGGCAGAATCGACCACCTCGGAGAGCATGGTCTGGAGATCGAACGGCGCCGCCAGCTTGCGCGTCACCTCGAGGATCTGCTGCAGCTCTTCGGCCTGCAGCCGGGTAATCGAGGTCGGGCCGATTGTCTGCTGGCCCATCTAGTCGGCGCCAAATTGCTTGTACTGGATATCGATGCCCGAGATCCGGGTCACGAGCTGATCGGAGCAGGCCCCGGGGAGACTGCTCGCCTGTTCCAGGGCGCGGTTGGTCACCAGGATTTCGCCGCCGCTTGCCACGTCCTCCCCCAGCTTCGAGGCCGTGTTGACCGGGTCGCCGAAGAAATCCTGCTCGCCGACCAGCAGCAAGCGGCCGTAGTCGATGCCGATCGCCAGCTCGATGCTGCCGATCCCGCGGCGGCCGCGATTGAGCTCCGCGATGACTGCATTCATGTCGAGGGCAGCCTGCAGCGCATCTTCGGCGCGGCGGAAGAATGCGTAGCAATTGTCCGCCTCGCACTTGAGCAGCAGCCCGCTGTTGGCCGCCACGGCCGGTTCGATGATCCGGCGCGCCTGCACGATCATGCCGAGGAAGCAGCTGATGCCCAGCGCACGGGTGGTGCGCGAGAATCCCTCCATATCGGTGATCATCACGACACCGCGTGTGCCGTAGCCGCGCCACAATTCGGCATCCAGCCGCTCCCGATCGGCCGCATCCTCACACTCGGAGTATTCAGCGACCCGCTCATAGAATGCTTCTGCAGATCCGGTGCCGTCCGTCGGCTCTTTGCCCGGCTCGATTTTCTTGTCTGGAGATGAAATGGTTGTGCGCCCCCTGCTCGTCTGTGATTCTACTCCTGACCCCCCGCCGTACCGCAACCGTATCGCGGACGAGCCAAGACTGAGAACCGCGTGCAGGGTATGCCTGCCGCTGATCGAGGCCATCGGGCTTTGCTCCGGGCCCAGTGAGAACCAGCCAGAGGTATGCATGATCCGATCCCGGCCTTGCCGTCACCGAGCCGCCCGTCGTGAGTGACGCCAGACGGCTGTTTGTGGTGCTCGGCAATCAGCTTTTTCCACCGGCCAGGCTCCCTAAGCAGGCTGGCAATACGATCTTCATGGCCGAGGATGTCGGTCTGTGCACCTATGTGCGCCATCACCAGCAGAAGATCGTGCTGTTCCTGGCGGGCATGCGGTCCTATGCGGACGAACTGCGGTCGGCCGGGTTCGAGCTGATCTATCACACGCTGGAACCGGATAGCGGCCTCAGCTACGAGCAGCGTCTCGAAGCGGCGGTCGGGGAGACCGGCGCCACTGAAATCGCCCACTTCGAGATCGAAGACAAGGCGATGGAGACGCGGATCATCGATTTCGCGGACGCTGCGGGCCTCAGCCGCACCGAGATCCCGTCGCCGATGTTCCTGTGCAGCCGGGAGACGTTCAGCGCGTTCGCGGCCTCCCGCTCGCAACTGCTGATGGCCGAATTCTATAAGGGTCAGCGCAAGCGTCTGGACATCCTGATCGACGTCGAGGGTAAGCCGCAAGGCGGTCAATGGAGCTATGACGCGGACAACCGCAAGAAGCTGCCGCGCAAGCTCATCCCCCCCGAGGTCATCGGTGCGGGGCGGGGTCCCCACGTGGACGAAGTTATCGAGCGGGTGAGAGCCGTGTTCGCTGATCACCCGGGCGATGCCTCGGAATTCTGGTGGCCGACCACGCGGGAACAGGCCCACGCCTGGCTGGACGAATTTATGGACACGCGGCTGGCCGAATTCGGGCCCTATGAGGACGCGCTGACGACCCGATCCGACACCGTGTTCCACAGCCTGCTGAGCCCGATGATCAATATCGGTCTGCTGACGCCGGACGAAGTCCTTCACCGCGTGCTGGAGCATGCCGATAAACACGAAGTCCCTATCAACAGTCTCGAGGGTTTCGTCCGCCAGCTGATCGGCTGGCGCGAGTTTGTCCGCGGAGTCTACCGCGAATACAGCGAACGCCAGGACCAGGCTAACTTCTTCACCCATGAGCGCGAGATGAGCCACCATTGGTACAAGGGCAATACCGGTATCCCGCCGCTGGACGACGCCATCGACGCCGCGCAGGGGCTGGGCTGGACCCACCATATCCCTCGGCTGATGGTACTCGGCAACCTGATGACGCTGTCCGAGATCCGGCCGCAGAGCGCGCACCGCTGGTTTATGGAGATGTTCGTCGACTCGTCTGAATGGGTGATGGGCCCGAATGTCTACGGCATGGGGCTGTTCAGCGACGGCGGGCTGTTCGCGACCAAGCCTTATATCTGTGGCTCGAACTACCTGCGCAAGATGAGCGACTACCCCAAGGGCGAGTGGTGCGATGTGGTGGACGGGCTCTACTGGCGGTTTATCGACAAGCACCGTGCGTTCTTCGCCGGCAATCCACGTCTGGCGCTGATGCCGAGGGCACTGGATCGGCTAAGCCAGGAGCGGCGTAGCAGGATTTTCGCCATGGCCGAGGATTTCTTGCGCCGCTTTACCACGTCCTGAGCGGTGGCTGGGCAACTCAGTTGCCTGATCGCGATCCCGGCCAACGTGCAAGCATCCGCGCAAGGTCTGCGCGACGACCATCCGGGTCGTGCACGATGCCCTCCCGATAGTCCACGAGCTCGTATGCACCCGCCGCCTCACGCAGCGCGCCGGGCGCCACCCGGAACCGTGCGTCGCCGGGCCCGGCCACAGTCTCCTCGGTCACCCGGTGTGCCTCGACCAGCAGATAAGCTCCCGGCTTTAGTATTTCCTGCAGCTGAGCGATCAGGGGCAGGTTCGTGTAGCGGATCATCAGCGCAAGATCGAACGGTCCCGCGGCCGTCAATTCAGCCGGCCAGGGCAGGCCGGTCTCCAGATCCATTTCCGTACAGCGGATATCGAGCTCATCCGTCGCAGCGGCGGCCAGTTTCTGCAACGCGACGCCGGAGACATCGACTGCGTTGACCCGCCAGCCGTGTTGCGCCAGATACAGCGCGTTACGCCCGATGCCGCAGGCAAGATCGATGCCCCGGGGGGTTTCTGCGTCGATGGCGAGCTTTGGCAGCCATTCCGTCAGCAGCACGCTCGGGTGCTTGCGCGTGGCATACGCGCCGTCGCGGTATCGTTTGTTCCATTTTTCCCGGTCTGACCGACTCACGACAAATCTCCTCCGAGCTTGATTCAGATCGACTCAGGGTCTCGCCCGCACCCGCATCGGCCGCAAGGGATCGCTATCGACATGCCTGGCGCGTCTTTGCGGTGCGCGAAAACTTAACACCAACGCCGGTGTCCCACACTGTTGCGGCCCTCAGCAAGCGCGCGTCAGGCAGCAGTGGTTCTGCGCTGCTGCCCGGGATTTATGCCGGAGCCTGGCAAACGAACGCTCGGCCGAACTGATAGGATGACTGCCGCTCCGTGCGGATCGCGCGGTCTTGATCTGCTTGAGAGAAACGGAGAAACCCATGCGCGTTTTGATTGTGTTGACGTCCCATGACCAGCTTGGAGATACCGGCAACAAGACCGGATTCTGGCTCGAGGAGTTCGCGGCGCCCTATTACCGGCTCAAGGACGCAGGCGCGGCGCTAGTCCTGGCTTCGCCAAAAGGCGGGCAGCCGCCGCTGGACCCGAAGAGCCATGAACCGGACGCCCAGACCGATGCAACGCGACGCTTCGACGGCGACCCCGCCGCCCAGGCGGATCTGGCCGATACCCGCAAGCTGGCCGACGTGGACGCCAGCGACTTCGATGCGGTGTTTTATCCCGGCGGCCATGGACCGCTCTGGGACCTGGCGAACGACCCCAGATCCATCGGTCTGATCGAAGAATTCCTGGACCAGAGCAAGCCGGTCGCGTCTGTCTGCCATGCACCGGCTGTGCTGCTAAACGCCAGGAGCAGCGACGGACAGCCGCTGGTCAAGGGCAAACGCGTGACCGGATTCAGCAACAGCGAGGAAGCGGCGGTCGGCCTGACCGAGGTGGTGCCGTTCCTGCTCGAGGACCAGCTGGCAGCGCTAGGCGGACTTTATCAGCGCGCGGACGACTGGCATGCGAAGGTCGTCGTGGACGGCCTGCTGATCACCGGGCAGAACCCCGCTTCGTCGGAAGCAGTCGCCGATGCGCTGCTGGAGAAGCTGGCCTAGGTCACGCCGCCGCCGGTTAAAACGCCGGGTCTCCTGCTGCCGGCGTAGCGTCAGTTGACGGTCGCGCGGAAGCGGACGACGACGACATTATTCGGCGCAGCCGTTCCGACCGTCAACCCATCCGGGTAGGCGCCACTGATCGGGATGCTGACGCTCAGTCCGTCGCCGCTCGCATTCAGGAAGCAGCCATCCGCGTTGGCGTCGCCGCCGATCTCCGCCACACAATAGACCGGAGCTGCGCCACCGACGATGATCTCGATATCCGCCGCACCTCCGTTGTACTCGCCGGGCAGGAACGTCAGATTGGAGTTCAGGGTGTCGGTTACGATCACTTCGGTGGCGATGCCGTTGCCGGAATTGGTTGCCGAGATCTCGTATTGCACCACGGCGCCGGGGATAGCCAGCGCGGCCGGCGCGGTCGCGCCCAGCGGGTCGCGTGCGGTGATCACGCTCTTGAGCACGGTCAGGTTGGCGCCCACCGGGACGATATCCGCCGACGCGCTGTCATTGGCCGCATTCGGGTCGATCTGTGACAGGAACGCGACGCTGGCCGTATTTGTGATGGTCGACCCGACGGTGCCGCTGTCGACACTCGCCTGGATATTCAGCACCGCGTTGTTGCCGGCAGCGAGGGTACCGACAAACCATGTGCCGTCCATGCTGTCGTAGGTCCCCTGGCTGGGGGCCGCAGACACCAGCGTGATCCCTGAGGGCAATACGTCACTCAACTGGACCACGGTCGCGATCCCCGGCCCGGCATTGGACGCGCTCACTGTGTAAGTGACCGTCGCGCCCTCCGGCGGGCCCGGCTCGTCAACGGACTTGGAGACGGCCAAATCGGCGATCACGCTGGGTGAGAACGCGTAGCAGTCGACCGATTCATAGTCGCTGCCGTTATCGAGCGGCCGTCCGTTGGAACCGACGCCGGTAAGCTTGTTGATCTCATAGAGGATGTTCTGCGTACCGCTCGTGCCCCAGAGCTGACCCGAGGCATCGGTGCCGAGACCTTCGATGTCCGGCACGGTGATCAGCGCGATATCGGTCGTCGCGCCGGTCGCCTTGTTGATCCGGATCAGACGGTCCGATGAGCCGCCACTGTTGACACTCGCATACATCACCCCCGTCGTCGGATCGACCGCGATATCGTCGGTGATGTTGTTGCCCAGGATGGGCTGCAGGGCCACGTAGTCGACGCCGGCACCGAACGCGTTCGGCACATGGGCGCCGGTCACCATGTCGATCTGCAGGAGCACGTCGGTACCGCTGCGCGCGCTCACCCCGTACAACACACCGCTGGTCGCATCGTAGGACAGGCCGTCGACATCGGCGAAAGTGATGTTCCCCAGCGAACCGTTGCCGGTGCCGAAGGTCTGCGGCAAGGGCGTAAAGACACCAGTCGTGGTGCTCAGGGTCCCGAGCCGGTTGGCGTTCGCGCCGTAGAGCACACCGGCGGCGGAATTCCAGGCGATCGCCTCGATACTGTTGGTGCCGGTGCCGATACCGATATTGGTCTCGTTGGTCAGCGGGTCGAAGTCCGCAGTATCGATGCTGGTGAGCCGGTCATTGCCGCCCCCGCCGCCACCGGCATCGGCCACCAGATAGCACAGTTGGTTGACGTGGATATCCTCCACAGTCGTCTGTTCGCTGACCGCATCGTTGGCGGGATTCGAGTCGTCGGAGCTGGCCGAGACGCTGGCGTTGTTCGTAATGACGCCGGCATTGGGCGGCGCAGTCACGATGATGTCGACCATCGCAATGCTGCCGCTGGGGATCGCCCCAAGCGTACAGGTGACGGTGCCACCGGGTGACCCCCCGCTGTGCGCGCAGGCGCCCTGACTCGTGACCGCGCTCTGGAACGTGACCGTCGCCGGCAGTGTGTCGACGAGGACCACGTCAGTGGCTTGATCCGGGCCGAGGTTGGTTACATCCAGACTATATGACAGGGTCCGGTTGACCAGCACCGGATCGGGCGAATCCGTCTTGCTCAAAGCCAGGTCTGCTTCATCGACGACGGTGACCGTGGTGTCAGCCGTCGCGGTGTCATTGGCCGAATTCGGATCGATCCGGTTGGTCGTTACGCTTGCGCTATTGGTAATCACCCCGGGCACGGCCGGTGCAGTGACGACGATCACCACATCTGTGCTGGCGTCGCTGGCAAGGGTACCCAGGTCACAGGTCACCACACCGCCCGCCTCGGCGCAACTCCCCTGGGTCGGCGTCGCGGAGACGAAGCTCACGCCTGCCGGCAGCGTATCGGTGAGCTGCACCTGCGTGGCCGGACCCGGCCCTTCGTTGTCGACCGTCAGCGTATAGCTCAGCGCACCACCGCCGACGACCGGGTCTGGGGTGTCGATGATGGCCAGCGCCAGATCGGTGGGCGGCGGGTTGATGACCGTGGTGTCTTCGACCGAGGTGTTGTCGTTGAGATCCCCATCCGGCTCGGCGGCCGACACGACAGCAGTATTGCTCAGGGTCTGCGGGGTGGCGGGGGCGGTGACGGTGATGTCCACCGTGGCCGTCGCGCCATTGATCAGCGCGCCGAGATCACAGGTGACCACGCCGCCCGTTTCGCTGCAGCTGCCCTGGCTCGGGGTGGCCGTCTGGAACGTCACCGTCCCCGGGAGCGTGTCGACCAGGGTGACGACGGTGGCATCCGCCGGGCCCTGATTGGCCACAGTGATCGTGTAGGTGAAAGGCAGATTGACGCCGGCCGGATCGAAATCCTCGACCTGGGTGACACGCAGGTTCGCCGACGGGTCGATGATCGTCGTATCCTCGTCCGCGGTGTTGTCGTTGGCGTCAGGATCCGGCTCGTCGGCCGACACCGTGGCCGAGTTCGTGATGGTCGCCGGCGTGAGCGGTGCGACCACCTCGATGCCGATCGTGGCGCTGGCCCCGTTGGCGACGGTTCCCAGCGTGCAGGTGACGGTCCCGCCCAGCGGCTCACCGCTGTGGACGCAGCTTCCCTGGCTCGGTGTCGCGGTCTGCCAGTCGACGTCCGCCGGCAGCGCGTCGACCACCGTGACGTTGCTCGCGTCGGACGGGCCGTTGTTGGTCATGGTCAGCGTATAACTGAGCGGATTGCCCACACTGACCGGGTCGACAGCGTCGCTCATCGTCAGCGCGAGGTTGGCCGCATTGAACAGCGGTGCTTCATAAGCGCCGATATCACAGATCGCGCTGGCGTCGCCATCGCCATCCACCGGTCGGGACACGCCCCGCTGATCGGTGGCCGGGCAGCCAGCGTTGGTGCCGGCATCGATCGCCGGACTGCCGGCCAGCAGCGCATGAGTCTGCGTCGGACCGCCGTTATTCGCGAGCAGTCCCAGCAGCGGCGCCGCGGTCAGTGTCACGATGCACGTCCCGTCGCTGTCGAGATTGTTGCCTCCATCGACCATCGCGCCGGAGCAATCACCACCGGTCGGGCTATTGGCGACAATGGTGTTCATTAGATTGACCGTACCGCCATCCCTGCGGATGCCCCCGCCACTGCCGCTTGCAGCGTTGTCGCTGAACGTCACATTGTTGAGAGTGAGAGTATCCTTGAGATGTATGATGCCACCGCCGTTGTTGGTGGCCGTATTCCCGCTAACCGTGACATTGGTCAGCGTCGGGGAGCCGTCCTTGACGTACATGCCACCGCCGTCGGTAGAGGAGTTGCCGCTCAGCGTCGCGCGCTCGATAGCCAGAGTGCCCTTCTCGGAGTAGATGCCACCTCCCTCTAAGCCGGCGCTATTGCCGTCGAGCATAACCTCGACGAGATTTACGATGGCCTCCTTTATGCGAATGCCCCCGCCCCGAGTACCCGCATTGTTTCCGGTTATGGATCCACCGGCAAAATTGACGTTACTTTTCTCTGCGTAAATGCCGCCGCCTTCGTCACCGCTGCCGTTGGACGTGAGGATGACGTCCGTGAGAGTCGTTGTCCCTGCGTCCTTGAGGTAGATGCCGCCCCCTTGGTCTCCGCCTGCGTCGCCGTCCCGGATCGTGATACCGCTCAACGTGACCGTCGGACCGGGCAGGACGTGGAACACCCGGTCGATACCATTGCCGTCGATGATCGTCGACCCGGCGCCGGCGCCATTGAGCGTCAGCGTATCGGTAATGTCCAGATCACCCTCCGCCGCATCATCCTCATCGGTCCCGAGAATACCCAGCACGTACCTGCCGGATGGCACGCTGACGATGTCACTGCCAGAGAGCGCATTGGCGGCGATGATCGCCTCACGCAGCGAGCAGTCGGCGTCGCAGTTGCCGTCATTGGTATCGGCCGTCTTGGTCACGTTGAATGTCGCGGCCTCCAGCGTGCCCGGCACCAGGCCGGCAAGCAGCATCGCGCACAAAATGGCGGCGCAGAAGGCCAGACCTGGGCGCCGCTGCCCTGCGATAAGCGGGCCGCGGATCGTGTCCGGATCGACGCGGTCGGACGTCAGGATAATGCTGCGTGGCTCAGTCATCGTCGCCTCGCCATGGCGGCTCGCCGCCCGCTGCCAGCTCCCGGAATGTGTCCTGATCCGCCTTCACGCGGAAGGTGACGAACGGCCCCTTCGCCGTGTAGTTGGAGCCCGAGAAGTCGTCATCCCTGAAACCGGCAATATTGTAGCCCGCGCTGATCCAGACGTTCTTCAGGACGGTGACGCCGACATCCAGGCCATAGCTGAAGTCGTAGACATCGGATTTCCACGAGTGGCGCACGTCGCCGTGGACCCCGATATCCCAGCGCTTGTTCAGGTCCCGCCGGACCCCAGCCCCGGCGACGTCGGTATAGCCGGTATAGGAATCATCGCCGACGTTGCTGCGCACGAACTTCGCACCGTACTGGAGCTCCATCTGGGTGCGACGGTTGATCATCCAGTTGGCGTTCAGGTTGTTGACCAGCTTCCATGACTTGATACCGCGGTCCAGGTTCTCGTTGTTGTCGTAGATCAGGTCGAGGCGGTCGAACGCGATCCACTCGCTGTCGGCCGGACGCCATGACCAGTCCAGACGCGCGTTGATGAAGGTCGACGAACCGCCGCCATCATAGTCGCTGTTGAGCCATTGAAGGTTGGCGGAGAACCCGTGTCCCGCGATCTGCTCACGGTAGAAGCCTCCGAGCAGGTTGATCCGCGATTCGCTGTTGCTGTCGAGGTACTCGGCCCGCGAGGTGAAGGTCCAGAAATCGGTGCGGTAGAGGGCGCCGACAAAGCTCGAAATGAAGTCCTCGCCGTTGACGTTGCCCGAAGCCGGCGGCGCATCGGGATTCACCGTCTGCGGCTCATCGCCCATCGTGCGCGACTGGTCCAGACCGAAGTCGAAGTACCAGTTTTCGCTGGCCTGCCACCCCTGGGTCAGGCCGAGCGTGGCGAATGTGCGCGGTCCGAACTCCGTCATCTCGTGATTGAGGCCCGAGTTGATCTGCGCGCTGCGCCATGGCTGGGTCTGCACGCCGACCCGCGTCATCAGGCTGTCCCAGCCGGCGCCATTCGCCGCCTCGACCTCGGCGAAGGTCGTCGTCGCCGCACTCAGATGGTAGTCCACACCGAGCAGCACCCGGTTGGGATAGTTGGCCGCTGCGTTGTCCGTACCGAAAGCAGTCTCTGCCGAGCCGCGCAATGTCACCGCGTCGTCGAGCAGACCGAGGCTGCTGGAGGCGAATATCTGTCTGGAGTCGTAGGTCTCACCCCCGTCGTATTCGTCGCGCACCGCGATAAGGCCCAGCGCTGCGTTACGGTTCCCGCCCTGGAACTGCACCTCTGCTTCTATCACGTCCTGGCGCGCGTCGTCGATGAGGTTCTCCTGGCGGAACGTACCGCCGACCAGGCTGAACCGCTCGCTCAGACCGTAGCGTGCGTCGGCGCCATACTTGCGCATCCCTGTCTCGGAGCGGTTCTGCTGACCGAGCCCGAAGCCATCCTCCAGTTCCTGGAACCAGGCTCTGGCCTCGATCCTCTCGCTCTGGTGATCGAGCGTCGCCAGCATACCCTGATGGCTGCCGGCGAGATCCGTGTCCGTGGTCGCGATCTCGGCTCGTATCTCGGTCTGTTCGCCCAGCGCGTAGCTCAGGTCGGCGCCTACCAGGTCACCATCGTCGCCCTCGGTGCCCTGGTGGATCACCGACGCGCCGACTTCGAGACGGCCGTCCTCGCTGATCCACGAGCCGCGGCCGCCAGCGCTGACCTTCTGCCCCATCTGCTCGCGGGTCTCATAATTGGCGACGATATAGACCGGGTTGAAGTTGCTATCCCGGCTCGGGACCGGGCGCTTCAGAATCAGCCTGCCGGTCTCGAAGTCGATGGTGTAATCGATATACGGGGACAGTGGCCGCGCATCGAGGATCACTTCACTGCGGAAGCGGTCACGTGTCTGCAGCTCCAGCTTGTCGCTGTTGATGACGATCGGATTCCCCGAGAGATAGTACGGCCCGGAGGTTCCGTCACCGATGATCTCATCGCGGATAAACGCCTTGTCGGTATCGCTCGCGAATGCGTTGTAACCGAAATTGTCACCGCGATACTCCGACTTGAACCCGTTCAGGCTGCGCTCATATCGCGACAACTCGGTGACCGTCAGACCGGTCTGATAATCACCGAACAGGGCGTAGAATTCACGGCGCTCGATCTTCAGGAACAGCCCCCGACGGGACGCCGCTTCGAAACGCTGCTCGGAGGTGTCGCCATACAGGGTGTAGAAACGACCGGGTTCGATGATACCGAACAGCTGATCGTCGGCCTCGTCACGGTTCCGATCGCTGCGGTAGGCAAGTGTGGTCAGGAATTCACCCTTGACCAGGCCCTTGGCGAAGAACGAGACCTGTCCGTCGGTATAGACGTCCTCCTCGAAACCGGCATCCTCGGCGGTGACGATGTTGTCGCTCAGGGTGTTGTAGCCGAGCGTGCCCTCGGCGAAACCGACCAGGATCCAGTCCCGGGCCGCCGGCTCCAGCCACACGCGCAGTTCCTGCTCCCGGTCAGCGCCGAACTTCAACCGCACCGTCACCTCACCCGTCGCCGAAGTCGGCTCCAGCGGCAGCAGCGCGAGCCCGTCCGGGCCGACCCGGTAGAGCGGCTCCCGGTCACCCACCTCCACCAGCTGGTTCTCGGTCAGCGCTTCGACCTCCCACAGGGTCCGGTACGGCGGATCCACCGAGAACGCGCCGGTGGTGGAGGGCCGCGCCGGCTCGCCGGACTGGTCGTACAGGCGCACGGCGACCAGCGGCGGGGTCG
>JBATKC010000423.1:0-7957 GCA_049669065.1 Gammaproteobacteria bacterium | reverse complement strand
CGCGTGCGGTGCGCGATCATGGCGCCACGCTGATCCCTATCGACAGCGAACACAATGCGGTGTTCCAGTGTCTTGGCGCTGCTGGCGAGAGGGCGATCGACGATGTCCTGCGCATCCTGTTGACCGCATCCGGCGGACCATTCCTGGACCGGGACCCCGGCTCGCTTGAGCGGGCGACGCCGGCCGAGGCCTGCGCCCATCCGAACTGGGATATGGGCCGGAAGATCTCGGTGGATTCGGCGACGATGATGAACAAGGGGCTGGAGGTGATCGAGGCCTGCTGTCTTTTCGAAATCCCGGTGGAGCGTATTGACGTCGTGATCCATCCGCAGAGCGTGGTCCATTCACTGGTCCAGTTCCGCGACGGTTCGACCCTGGCGCAGCTCGGCAACCCGGACATGCGGACCCCCATCGCCCATGCTCTCGGCTGGCCGCAGCGGCTGGATTCCGGCGTCGAGATCCTCGATCTGGTCGCCGTGGGGCGCTTCGACTTCCGCGCCCCCGACCTGGCGCGCTTCCCCTGTCTGCGTCTGGCGCTTGAGGCGGCGCGGGCTGGTGGAGCAGCGCCGATTGTGCTGAATGCCGCCAACGAGGCCGCCGTCGCGGCATTTCTCGCCGCAGAGGTGCCCTTTACCGCGATAAGCGGGATAATCGACGATGTTTTGACACAGTCCAGCCTCGAGGCCCCGAATGATCTGGCGCAGATATTGTCCGTGGATCGCGCTGCACGGCAGATCGCCGCGGAAACTATCGGCAGGTTCCGGTTCTAACCACACATGAGTGAAGTCCTTACATCAATCCTGGCCTTCGTGGTCGCGATCAGCGTGCTGGTCGCCGTCCACGAATATGGCCATTTCTGGGTGGCGCGCCGGCTTGGCGTGCGTGTCCTGCGTTTTTGTATCGGTTTTGGCAAACCGATCTGGAGCCGGGTCAGCGGGCGGGATCAGGTGGAATACGCGATCGCGGCGCTGCCGCTGGGTGGCTATGTAAAGCTGCTGGACGAGCGCGAGGGCCCGGTCCCGGAGGAACAGCGGCACCTCGCCTTCAACCGGCAGTCGCCTGTGCGGCGGATCGCGATCCTGGTGGCCGGGCCGCTATTCAATTTCATCTTTGCCGTGGCCGCCTACTGGCTGATGTTTGTGACCGGGATTACCGCGCTGCAGCCCGTGATCGGGGGTGTGGAGCAGGGCACTGCCGCCGAGGCCGCCGGATTCCGGGCCGGAGACCGTATCGTCGCCGTCGACCGGCATGACACTGCGACCATGATGGATGCGCGGATCGAGCTGCTGGATAGCCTGGTGGGTGATGGTGAGGCGCGCATCCGGGTGCTGGGTAGTGACGGCGGCCAGCGTGACCTTTTATTGGTCGTCGAGGGCAACCGCAGGACGCTGACCGAAGGTGCCGATATTTTCCCGCGTCTTGGCATCCTGCCGTGGCGCCCGGTGGTACCGCCAGTGATCGGCAGCCTCAGCGCCGATGGCTCGGCCGCCCGTTCCGGGCTGGAGGTCGGTGACCGGATCGTCGAGGCCGACGGACAACGGGTCACGGACTGGGCCAGCTGGGTGGATTTCGTGCGCGCGCGCCCCGAACAGCAGGTGGCGGTGGAGATCGAGCGCGACGGTCGCCGCCAGATGCTCGATCTGACCATCGGCATCACCGAATCGGAACAGGGCGCGATCGGTCTGATCGGCGCCGGTGTCGTGGTGCCCGAGGGTCTCTATGACGAAGTGATAACCGAGCAGCGCTTCGGCCCACTGGTGGCTGTCGGTGAAGCACTCACCCGGACCTGGGAGATGTCGGCCCTGACCGTGAGGATGTTGTACCGGATGGTCACCGGCGACGTGTCGCCCAAGAGCATCAGCGGGCCGATCAATATCGCGCAGACTGCAGGCTATACCGCCAGCGCGGGTGTCGCGGCGTTCCTCGCCTTTCTGGCGATTGTCAGCATCAGCCTCGGCATCCTCAACCTGCTGCCGATCCCGATGCTCGACGGTGGCCAGATCGTCTATCAGGTCGCCGAGATCGTCAAAGGCAGCCCGGTATCGGAAAAGGCACAATTGATCGGCCAGCAGGTCGGTATCGTACTGCTGCTGATGCTGATGAGTTTTGCCTTTTACAACGATATCGCCCGATTGGCCGGCTAGCATGTTTTTGATGATCCTGAAAAGACTGCTTCCGATCTGCGCCCTGATCGCCAGCCTGGTCTGTGCTTCGGTCGCGGTAGCGCAAACTGCGTTCGTCGTGCGCGATATGCGTGTCGAGGGTCTGCAGCGGATCTCCGAAGGGACCGTCTACAACTATCTGCCGGTGACGATCGGCGATACCGTGGACAACCAGCGCGTCGACGAAGCGCTCCGGGCGCTCTACGGCACCAGCCTGTTCGAAGACATCGAGCTGCGCCAGGACGGCAGCACCCTGGTCATCGCCGTGCGGGAGCGGCCGTCGATCAAGACTTTTACTATCACCGGCAATAAGGACATCGAGACCGAGGAGCTGGAAGAATCGTTGCGCAATGTCGGTCTGGCTACCGGCAGGACCTTCGATCGTGCAGTGCTGACGAACGTGACGCAGCTGCTCACCGACCAGTATTACAGCCGGGGCAAATACAACGTCCGGGTCGAAGCCGAGGTCGAGGAATCGGACGACAATACGGTCACCATCGCCATCGTGATCGACGAAGGCAAGCGTGCCCGCATCCAGCAGATCAACCTCGTCGGCAACGAGGCGTTCAGCGACGAAGAACTGCTCAAGGCGTTCCAGCTAAGCACGCCGAACTGGCTGTCTTTTTATCGTCAGGACGACCGCTATGCCCGGGAAACGCTGCTCGGCGATCTTGAGACCCTGCGCTCCTATTACATGGATCGCGGCTATGCCGGTTTTGAAGTCGGATCGACCCAGGTCGCGATCTCGCCGGACAAGCAGGACATCTTTATCACCATCAATGTCGAGGAGGGCGACCCCTACGTCATCTCCGGTATCGATCTGGCCGGTGACCTGGTGGTGCCGGAGCAGCAACTGCAGGCGCTGGTGCTGGCCAAACCCGGTCAGACATTCTCTCTGCGCATGCTGACCCAGACCTCGGACCTGATCAGCTACCGTCTCGGTGAGGAAGGTTTTGCATTCGCCCGCGTGGAACCGATCCCGGAGATCAACGAGGAGACGAAGGAGGTCCAGGTCACCTTCTATGTCGATCCGGGCAAACGCGCTTATGTGCGCCAGATCCGCTACCGCGGCGTCCGTTCCACCAAGGACGAGGTATTCCGCCGCGAGATGCGTCAGCTGGAGGGCGCCTTCCTGTCCAATCGTGGCGTTGAGCGCTCGGAGCAGCGACTGCGGCGACTGCCGTTTGTCGAGGAGGTCTCGGTGGATACGCAACCGGTCCCGGGCACCGATGATCTGGTCGATGTGGACGTGGAGATCACCGAAGGCCAGCCGGGATCATTTGGCGGCGGTATCGGTTACTCCGGGTCCCAGGGTGTGTTGCTCAACGGCAATATCGTGCATACCAATTTTATGGGCTCCGGTAATCGGGTCGAGCTGGACATCAATACCAGCGAGTACGTCACCGTCTATCGAGGTCTGTATACCAACCCCTATGTGACCCCGAACGGGGTCTCGCGGACCGTGTCCATCTCCTATCGGGATGTCACCCAATTCACCAACGGCTCGTCGGATTTTGACACCCAGAGCTGGACCGGCGGACTCGAATACGGTTATCCGGTTTCGGAGTATTCGCGCATCCGTTTTGGCATTGCGGTCCAGAGTGCGGAATTGTCCACCAGTGACGGCAGCTCGCTGCAGCAGCGGGAATGGGTGAGCCTTAACGGCAATCCGAGCCAGGAGATTTTCGAGTTCCCCAATGGGACCGTGGTCTTTGACAAGACGGATTTCTATACCTATGAGCTGCTCGGTGGCTGGACTTACGACAGCCGCAACCGGGCCTTGTTCGCCGATCGCGGGGCTCGGCAGCGTCTCGCGCTGACGACGACCGGGCCCGGTTCCGAGGTCGAGTTCTACACCATCCGCTACGACTGGAAAAAATACTGGCCCCTGTTCAGTTTGTTTACCCTGAGTTATTCGGGCGAAGTGTCGTGGGGTGAGGATTTCGGCTCGACCACGACCCTGCCACCCTACAAACGCTTTTTTGGCGGTGGGCCTGATACTGTGCGCGGCTTCCGCGAGGGCCGCCTGGGTCCGTTCGACACCAACGGCAATCCCTACGGCGGCAATATGCTGGTGGCCAGCCAGGTGGAGCTGATCATACCGACGCTGGAGAAGCTCCAGGGCAAGGCCCGGTTCAGTTTGTTCTATGACATCGGTAATGTATTCTCCACGGATAGCACCCGGTTCCCGATCATCAATGATCAGGGGGAAGTGGAAGAACTGGATTTCGACTTTGACACCAGTGAACTGCGACAGTCCGTGGGTGGGGCAGCCGAGTGGTTGTCCCCGATGGGCGTCTTCCGCTTCAGTTATGGCATACCGCTGAACGATGAGTCGGGCGACCAGCTGGAGGAATTCCAGTTCACCATCGGTTCCCAGTTCTGATTTGAATCGAAAGTAAGGAAGTTCTGCGCATGAAGGCCAAGCATATTATTGCGTCCGCGATGTTCGTGATCCTGATGTTCGCCATGGGGGCGGCGCAGGCCCAGGCGGCCAAGATCGGTGTGGTCAATTTCGGCCGCCTGCTCGATGAATCGCCCCAGGCTCAGGCATCCCAGCGGGCGCTGCAGGATGAATTCGCGCCGCGTCAGCGCGACCTGCGGGGTCGCGAGGAGCAGCTCAAGTCCATGGAGGAGCGCCTGACCCAGAGCGAGGGCTTTATGAGCGATGATGAACGGCAGAACCTCGAGCGCGAGGCGCGGGATCTGCAACGGGAGCTTAACCGCGGTAAATCGGAGTTCGGCGAGGATCTGAGCCTGCGGCGCAACGAAGAGTTGGGCAAACTGCAGCGCATGCTGATCGCGGAAGTGCAGAGTCTGGCCCAGGCGCAGGGCTTCGACATCGTGCTCAGCGAGGCCGTCGGCGTGGTCTATGCCAGCACTGCCGTCGATTTGACCGACCAGATCCTGGCGGCTCTGCAGGCCCGCGGCGCGGCGAATTCTGGCGGTAACTGACCGGAGGTCGTCATGACCTGCACCCTGGGCGAGCTGGGCCTGCGCTTTAGCTGCGTTGTCCAGGGTGATCCGGGGCTGGTTATAGACGGTGTCGGCACGCTGTCAGGCGCGCAGCCGGGCCAGATCACCTTCCTCGCCAATCCACGCTATCGGCGATTGCTTGCCGACACCCGTGCTGCTGCGGTGATCATGACGCCCGACGACGCCGAAAATTTTTCGGCGCCGGCGCTGCTTACCGAGCATCCCTATCTGACTTACGCCCGGGTCGCGTCGCTGCTGGCCCCGGCCGTGACCCAGGCCGGTGGCATCTCGCCGGCGGCCTCGGTCGATCCGACTGCACAGGTGGCGGCCGATGCCTGGGTGGGGCCCGGCGCGGTGATCGAAGCCGGCGCCTGCATCGGATCGCGGACGTTTGTCGGTCCGGGCAGTGTGATCGGGAAAAACGCCCGTCTGGATGCCGATTGCCGGCTGGTCGCGCGGGTGGTTATCTGTGCCGATGTGCGGGTCGGTCAGCGGGTCATCCTGCATCCCGGGGTCGTGCTTGGCAGCGACGGGTTCGGTATCGCGCAGGATGGCCAAGCCTGGGTCAAGGTGCCGCAGCTCGGTGGGCTGATCGTCGGCAGCGATGTCGAGATCGGCGCCAACACGACCGTCGATCGGGGGGCGATCGAGGACACGGTTATCGGCGATGGGGTCAAACTCGACAACCAGATCCAGATCGGCCACAACGTGCGCATCGGTGAGCACACCGTCATCGCCGGGTGCACGGGCGTATCTGGCAGCGCCGTGATCGGGGCTCGCTGCATGATCGGCGGGATGGTCGGGATCGCCGGGCATCTCGAGATCTGTGACGATACCGTGATCACGGGCCAGACCCTGGTGAGCCATTCGGTGCGCCGGCCCGGGGTATATTCAAGCGCGCTGCCGCTGGATGAAGCCAGACGATGGCGCCGGAACAGCGCGCGTTTCAGACAGCTCGACAAGCTGGCGAAAAAAGTTCAGGCCCTGAGCCGGGCGACGGGCAACGACGACGGAGAGCCGAAGGATGAATGACACTGCCAGCATGGATATCAGTCAGATCATGGAATATCTGCCGCATCGTTATCCGTTCCTTCTGATCGACCGGGTAGTCGCCTGCACCCCCGGCGAGTCGCTGCAGGCGTTAAAAAACGTCACCGTCAATGAGCCGTTTTTCCAGGGCCACTTCCCCGGCCGTCCGGTGATGCCCGGGGTGATGATCATCGAAGCGCTGGCCCAGGCTGCCGGACTGCTGGCTTTCGCGACCCAGGGCGGACCGCCGGCCCCGGACCAGACCTTCTACTTTGTCTCCATCGATAAGGCGCGTTTCCGCCGACCGGTGCTGCCGGGGGATCAGCTGACGCTCAGCGTGACGTTTGAGCGCATCCTGCGTGGAATATGGCGATTCTCGGCCACGGCCACGGTAGAGGGTGAAACCGCCGCCAGCTGCGAGATGATGGTGGCTCCGCGGGGCGGGGCGGATTGATCCACCCCAGCGCCATCGTCGATCCCGGGGTCAAACTCGGGGACGGCGTCGAGATCGGTGCCTATGCGGTGATCGGTGCCGGCGTCGAGCTCGGCGACCGCTGCCGGGTCGGTTCTCACGCGGTGATCAAGGGGCCGACCCGGATCGGCAGCGCCAGCCACATCTATCCATTCTGCTCCATCGGCGATGATCCTCAGGACAAGAAATACGCGGGTGAGGAGACCCGTCTCGAGATCGGCGAGCGCAATACCATCCGCGAGAGCTGCACCATCAACCGCGGTACTGCGCAGGATCTGGGCGTGACCCGGATCGGCGACGACAACTGGATCATGGCCTATGTCCACATCGCCCATGATTGCGTCGTCGGCAACGACAACGTGCTGGCCAACAATGTGACCCTGGCCGGACATGTGAGGGTCGGGGATTGCACGGTCCTCGGTGGTTTTGTCGGGGTCCACCAGTTTTGCCAGATCGGCTCCTTCGCGCTCTGCGCGATGTTCAGCGGTGTAACCCGGGACGTGCCGGCCTATATCACCGTCTCCGGGCAGCCGGCCGAGCCCCGCGGCATCAACAGCGAAGGCCTGAAGCGGCGCGACTTCGATGCCTCGCAGATCGGCAACATCCGCTGGGCCTACAAGACGCTGTATCGATCTGGTCTCAAATTCGTCGACGCGGTCGAGGCGATCGCCTCGCAGTCAGACAGCAAGCCCGAACTGGAGGTCCTGCTGGCATCGCTGCGCGCGTCCCGGCGCAGCGTCGTGCGCTAGTGCCGGCGGCACCCCCTACACTGTCACCATGGCGCTGAATATCTTCCTGGTGGCCGGCGAGGCCTCGGGTGACAGGCTGGGTGCCGGCCTCATCCGTGCGATCCGAGCCGAGCATCCGGACGCTGTATTCCAGGGCGTGGCCGGGCCCGGGATGGTGGCGGCGGGCTGCAAGGCCTGGTGGCCGAGCGAGACGCTCGCGGTCATGGGGCTGAGCGAGGTGGTCGCCCACCTGCCGCGGCTGTTGCGCTTGCGTCGGGAACTCGGCCGGCGCCTGCTGGCCGCGCCGCCGGACGTGTTTGTCGGGATCGACGCGCCTGATTTCAATCTGGGGCTCGAGCGCAGGCTCAAGCGCGGCGGTATTCCCGTGGTCCACTATGTCAGCCCATCGATCTGGGCCTGGCGGCCGGGGCGCGTGCGCAAGATAGCGCGGTCGGTGGATCGGGTGCTGTGTCTGTTGCCGTTTGAGTCTGCTCCCTATACCGATGCGGGCGTCGATGCGGTGTTCGTCGGTCATGTCCTGGCCGACGAGATCCCGCTGCAGACGGACCCCGTTGCGGCGCGCAGGACAC
>JBATKC010000422.1:0-3082 GCA_049669065.1 Gammaproteobacteria bacterium | reverse complement strand
TGCGCACGATTTTCGAGGACGCCGCAGGTGCCTTATGGGTCGGCACCAAGGGTGGCGGATTAAATCGCTTTGACCGTGATACCGAACGCTTCACCGTCTTCCGCAATGATGCCGCCGATCCGCGTAGCCTGAGCAACGACCGCGTCTGGGCCTTGCTGGAAGACAAGAGCGGACGGTTCTGGGTCGGGACTTCAGCGGGTCTGAATCTTTTCGATCGCGCCACTGGCGACTTCCAGCGCTATCACCACGATAATATCGACGCCGACAGCCTCGGCGACGATCATGTCCGCAGCCTGTTCCAGGACCGCAGCGGTATGCTCTGGGTCGGCACGCAGCACGCCGGTGTTTTCAAATGGAACCCGCGCTCCTGGTCCATGGGCCATGTCAAGCCGGCGGCGACGCCTGACGGGCTCAGCGCCGGCAACGTGATGGCCTTCGCCGAAAGCGCAGACCGGACGCTATGGGTCGGCACTTTTGGTGGCGGTCTTAATGCCATCGACCCCGCGACCGGCAAGATTCGCCGATTCCAGCATGATCCGGCTCTTGCCGATAGCCTTGGCGATGACCGCGTTATGTCGCTGGCGATCGGCAAGAACGGCCAATTGTGGATCGGCACCATGACCGATGGTCTGAACCGGCTCGATCCGGCGACTGGCAGGATCCTGCGCTATCGCCACGATGCCGAAGACCCGGCCAGCCTGGCCGCCAACGGCATCATGACGCTGTTTGAGGATCGCGAGGGTCGGCTCTGGATCGGCACGTTCGGCGCCGGTGTGGACCGGCTCGACAGCGACGGATCCGGTTTTGTCCATTTCCCTCACGATCCTGTGGACCCGAGCAGTCTGTCCAGCCCGCGCGCGACGAGTTTCGCCCAGGATGCCAGCGGGGCCGTCTGGATCGGTACCGACGGCGGCGGTCTGAATCGCTGGGATCCGGTGACCGGCAATTTCGATGTCTTCCGGCACAATCCTCTGGATCAGTCCAGCCTGAGTGCTGACACGGTCTACTCGCTTTATGTCGATGCGGACGACCAGGTCTGGGTGGGCACGCGCGGCGGTGGGCTCGACCGCGTGCTGATTTCGCCGCGGCATCCTGGTCTGGTGCGATTCAGCAACTACTCTCAGGTCGATGGATTGTCCAACGATGTGATCTACGGTATCCAGGGCGATGATCTGGGCAATCTGTGGCTGAGCACGAATTTCGGCCTGAACCGGTTCAATCCGACCACCGGCGAAGTCAAGCGCTTCCATCGTAGCCATGGACTGCAGGCCGAGGAGTTCAATTTCGGCGCCCATTTCCGCAGCCGAAATGGCGAGTTGTTCTTCGGCGGCGCCAACGGCTTTAACCACTTCTACCCCGGTTCGCTTCCGTTCAACGCCACGCCGCCCTCGATCAAGCTAACGGGTTTTGATGTGTTGAATAAACCCGTAGCCACCGATCGGCCTTACCCACTGCTGGACGCTGTCGAACTGGGCTACCGCGACGACGTGTTGACCCTCGAATTCGCCGCACTGGATTTCACCGCGCCGGCCGAAAACCGATATCAGTATCTGCTGGAAGGATTTGACGCGGAATGGGTCGACGCGGGTAATCGCCGTCGCGTGACCTACACCAACCTGGCCGCGGGCAGCTACGTGTTCCGCGCCAGGGCTGCCAACAGCGACGGCGTCTGGAGTGAGGACGAATTGAGATTGTCCGTGTCGGTCGCCCCTTCGCCATGGGAGAGTCCGACGGCCTACTTTGCCTACGTGGCGGCTGCACTGTTGCTCGTGCTCTGGATCTGGATGGCACAGCGACGCCGGATGCTGCGCAAGGAAGCCTATAGCCGTCAGCTGGAGGCGGAAGTCGATGCCCGCACTCAGGAACTCGCCGAGCGTAATGAAGAACTGCGCTCGGTCAACGGCCAACTCGCCGAAGCCAGCCTGACCGATCCGTTGACGGGTCTGCGCAACCGCCGTTATCTCTATGAGGAGGCATCCAAGGACGTAGACCTGGTGCGCCGCCGTTACCAGCAAGCCGCTGGGGTCACGAGCAAACCGCGGACTACCGATATGGTGTTCCTGATGGTCGATCTCGATCACTTCAAACCGATCAATGATTCCCACGGTCACGCGGCGGGCGACGAAGTGCTGCTGCAGGTACGCGATACGCTGCGTCACGCCGCGCGCAGCTCGGATCTGATCATCCGCTGGGGTGGCGACGAGTTCCTGGTGATAGCCAGGCACACGGATGCCGATGAGGCTGAAGAGCTTGCCGAGCGGATTCGCAGCCGGATCGAAGACCGGATCATGGTGCTCGACGACGGCACCGTGGTGAAGACCACCTGTTCGGTCGGCTTTGCCTGTTTCCCATTCCTGCGTGGGCAGCCGGGTCGGCTGGCCTGGGAACAGGTCATGGCCGTCGCCGACCGCGCGATGTACATGGCCAAGGAAAGCCGCAACGCCTGGGTCGGTCTGGTCGGTACGCCCGAGACCGAGGCAGTCGAAGAACTCTACGAGAGCATCGAGAAGGACCCCGATCTCATGGTTGAAGCCGGCGCGCTCGAAGTCCGCAGCTCTGTGCCCCGTCAGATGGCTACCTGCGCCTGATCATCGAGGAAAAGACATGAAACACAACCTGAAATTCGGAACCATGATCGCAGCGCTGGCGGCCGGGCTGGCGGTATTTTGCGCCATCCAGCTGTCGACCGTGCCCCATCCCGTCGTCACGGATGATGCGGCCAGAAACAGCTACATCGTCCAGGGCACGAGCCTGTCGGCAGTGAAGTCGCTGGTGGCGGAGCAGGGCGGCGAGATCACCCACGAGCTGGGTGTGATCCGGGCCGTGGCGGCGGACCTGACGCCTGACCAGGCGGCCAGGCTGCGCGTCAGCCCCGGAATCCGCCGACTCTACGGTAACGATTCCGTCGAGGTGGCCGGCAAGGGCGGCAAGAGCGGCGGCGGCACGAACGGCAGCGGCAGCTACACGATCGTGGACACACATTACGGCGCCCTGGTCAACGCCGACGACGTCCACGCCATGGGGATCACCGGCGAGGGCATCGGCATCGCGGTGCTGGATACGGGCCTGTGGAAGCACGACG
>JBATKC010000421.1:0-5659 GCA_049669065.1 Gammaproteobacteria bacterium | reverse complement strand
TTGTACAGCCCCATGTCCCTGACGTCGTCGCTGTCATCCAGGGCCTGGCTGAAATGGCGATTCCGCTGATCCAGGATCTCATCCCGGACGCGGATTCCGTGGGCGTTGAGGATCGGCTCCAGTTCTTCGCGCCGCAGCCGCAGATCCCGTCGCGTGGTCTGATAGGCGTGCTGACAGACGTTAGCCCGATTGGCGTAGCTGAAGACGCTGGCGAAAAACATCTTCGAGTCATGACGGTCCGGCTCGAACAGGACCACTTTCGCATCCTGATACTGAGTATCGTACTTGGACATGCCGACGTTCATCCGCGAATGGATCAACGCGCGGAAGGTCTGCGACAGCACCACCGGCAGACCGCCCTCCACCAGCTTTTTGTGTTTGGTGTCTTTGGTCTCCGGTGCCAACTGTGCGTCAAAGGGGACGATCGGATTGATGCAGAACAGGAGGTCCACGCCCGCATCCAGCGCCACTGACGCGTGCAGCGTGCGCTTGAGGCCGCCGTCGACAAAGGAACGTCCATCGATATCGACCGGCGGGTACAGGCCCGGCAGTGCCGTACTGGCCTGTACCGCCTTCGAAATCGGCACTTTGTTCGCTGAGGGATCGCCAAATTTGACCGCCTGACCGGTGTCGAGATCCACCGCCACCACGTAGAGCTGCCGTTTCAGCTCGCGGAAATCGTCGGTGCACCCGCGATTGCTAAACAGATCGGCGAGAAAGCGCTCTATCGGCCGGTTATCGAATACCGCCGTCGGGATTGCCCGGGTTAGCTGGGTGAACGAGGCCAGCAGGCCGTTGCGCAGTGGATTGCGCAGATAACTGGCCGTGGATTTGACCAGCAGCCACGGCACCGAGAGGCCGCGCCGCGCGTATTCGCCAAGAGCCGGCTGCATGAACATCAGCGGCGAAAAGCGTGGATCCTCCGGCCGCGGATCGATAAACACCCGGGCCATCTGCTGCGGCGAGATGCCGTTGGCCAGCAGCGCGGAAATCAGCGCGCCGGCGCTGACGCCAACCAAGACATCGACATCCTGGAAATCGACCCCTTCCAGCGACTCGTTGAGCGCGATCAGCGCGCCTATTTCATAGACCCCGCCCAGCGGGCCACCGCCCGCCAGCGCCAGACCGATCTTGTGCTGGCCCGCACCGTTGTTCGCCGGCTGCTTCGGCAACTCGGATCCTCCGCTCAGGCGCTAGCGCGGGTCTTCGGGGACGCAGACCGTCGGGCGGTCTTGCGGCTGGAGGTGGCGCGGCTGGCCTTGGCGGATGCCTTGCGCCGGATCGGTTTCTTTTTGCCGCGCGTGCCCGGGGGCTTGCCGCGCACGGATGCCTTGCCTCGGGGCCGGGTACCCGGGGTTTTTGGCTCGATGCTCAATTCAGCCACGAGCCGCTGTAGCGCTTCGACCCGGCGGGTCAGCGCATCGATGTCTCGACTGGTTGGAATCTGCATGGAATTCAGTATCTTGGCTATACGGCGTTCGAGCGCGAGCTCGAGCCGGGTCCAGGTGTCATTGGCGGTCTCGCGCGCATCGGTCACGGTTTTTTCCACCGCGTCGATGGGTCGCTGGATCTGCATCCGGGCCGACCGCTCGATCTGTTCGCCGAGCGAAATCAGGCTCTCGAACCAGCCCTTGCCCTCAGTCTCTGCACGTCCCATGGCACCGAGACCGGCCAGCCAGATCTCGTGGGCCGACTCCCGTATAGCCTTGGTCAATGGGTACTCGCTGTCGGCTCGCCTGGTTTTCTTATTTGACATAATGTAGAACCTCTCTGGATTCTCCTTTCGACCACCGGACACGCCGGGCGGATCGATAGGCTTCATATTCAAAGAATACCATCCAACGCGTCCTCATGCTGCTGCGCACCACACATTTCCGCCAGCGTAAAATACCCGCATATGCCCAAGAAAAGCCCACGCGCCGCCCTGGCCGAGATTATCGCCTCGCTGCTCGAGGATTGCCGTGAGGCCCGCCAGCGAATTACTGACCAAGGCGGCCTCAAGCCAGCCTTCGCGGCGCTGGCCCGATGGCAGGCTTGCCGACTGAGCTACACCCATGCCGATCTGCTGGCCTCACCACGCTACGGACCCGCCGCCAGCTTCGTATTCACCGACCTTTATGGCGATCGCGATTACAGCCCGCGTGACGAGGACCTTGAGCGGGTCTATCCGATGATGGTGCGGATGATGCCGGCCAGTGCGCTGCAGAGCATCATCCTGGCGCTTGAAGCGCACGCGCTGACCCAGTCGCTGGATATCGCCATGGTCGAACAACTCGAACGGCTCGGTGACGCAGCGGACATTTCCGCCGGGAGCTATGCCGAGGCTTATCGGGCCTGCGCCAACGAGCCGTTGCGGCGGCGTCAGATAGACCTGGTGCTGGAAACCGGGCAGGTGCTGGATCGGGTCGTCAGACACTCACTGGTCTACAACATGATCCGGCTCGCCCACGGTCCGGCCCATATGGCGGGGTTTGGCGCGCTGCATGACTTCCTCGAGCGTGGCTTCAAGGCATTCCGGCACATGGAGGACGCCACGGAATTTTTGCAGACCATCCATGACCGGGAGATCGGGATCATGGACAGCATCCTGGCCGGGGCCGCCCCGGAAGACTGGGCTCCGGCGGCGCTGACCTAGATGATCCAGGACCGGCGTTACTCAGGCATCGCCGTGATAGCGCGGGCTCAATTCGTGGACCGCATCGATCATCGCCGCGGCGTGGTCGGGATCGACATCGGGGGTGATGCCATGACCCAGATTAAACACGTGACCCGGGCCATGACCATAGCTCTCCAGCACGGCCGCCACTTCGGTCCGGATCACCTCGGGGCCTGCCAACAGGACTGAAGGATCCAGATTCCCCTGCAGCGCGACCCGATCGCCGGTCAGCCGGCGTGCTTCGCCCATATCGGTGGTCCAGTCGACGCCGAGCGCGTCGCAGCCGGTATCCGCCATCTGCGCCAGACGCGGCCCCGCACCCTTGGTGAACAACACTACGGGCACTGCCGCGCCCTCTGCTTTGCGCTGCAGCCCGTCCAGGATGCGCTGCATGTATTCAAGCGAGAATTCACGATACAGCCGCGGGGACAATACGCTGCCCCAGGTGTCGAAAATCATCAGCGCCTGGGCGCCAGCCTGGACCTGGGCGTTGAGATAAGTGCAGGTCACCTCGGCGACTTTACCCAGCAGCGCGTGCAGCACCGCAGGCTGGTCGTAGGCGAGCGCCTTGATCCGCCCGTGGGTCTTGCTGCCGCCACCCTCCACCATATAGGTGGCTACGGTCCAGGGGCTGCCGGAAAAGCCGATCAGCGGCACGCTCCCGCCCAGCTCGCGCCGGATCAGGCTGACCGCGTCCATCACATAGCGCAGCTCCTCGCCCGGATCCACCACCGGCAGCGCCTCCACATCGGCGGCGGTCCGCACCGGGCGGCTGAATCGAGGCCCCTCACCGGTAGAAAAATGCAGACCGAGACCCATCGCGTCCGGCACCGTGAGAATGTCGGAAAACAGGATCGCTGCATCGAGCCGGAACCGCCGCAGTGGCTGCAGCGTGACCTCGCAGGCGAGCTCCGGGTTGGTGCACAGGTTCATAAAGCTCCCCGCGTTGCCCCGGACTTCCAGGTATTCCGGCAGGTAGCGGCCGGCCTGGCGCATCATCCACACCGGCGTGCGCGGTACCGGCTGACGCAGCAGGGCGCGGAGCAAAAGGTCATTGGCGATCCCGGCGCTCATTGTTCGAACACAGCAGCGATATCACGCTGCACGGCGACCGCAGCGGCCCGCGGGTCGGCAGCGTCGCGGATCGGCCGGCCGACGACAATGTAGTCGGCGCCACCACGGAACGCCTGCTCCACGGTGACGACCCTTTTTTGATCGTCCTCCGGCCGGTTGTCGACCGGCCGGATGCCCGGCGTGACCACGAGCAAGCTCGGGTCGATAGACGCCCGCAGCCGTTCAAGCTCCAGACCGGACGCAATGACGCCATCACAACCTGCCTCCAGAGCGCGTCGCGCCCGGGACAGCACCAGTTCAGACACGTCGCATTTGAACCCGAGATCATCCAGATCGCCCCGGTCCAGACTGGTCAGCACGGTGACGGCGAGGATCTTGACCTCACCCTTGGCCGCTGCCGCCGCCTGCATGATCGACTGATTGCCATGCACGGTGGCGAAGGTGACACCGCGATCCCGCAGCCGCGAAACCGCCCGGCCGACCGTGGCCGGCACGTCGAAGAATTTCAGGTCGACGAATATCTGTTTGTCCCGCGCCACCAGCCAGTCGAGCAGCTCGAAGTAGCCGCCGCTCATCAGCAATTCGAGACCCAGTTTATAGAATCTGACCGCGTCGCCCAGCTGCTCGGCCAGCGCCCGCGCCTGGTCCACATCCGGGACGTCCATGGCGAAAATCAGGCGGTCTTCGGTGAGGATATCGCTTGCGGCCATGCCGGTCTCCGGACCCTAAATCGGGCGGCATTCTAGCACGACCTGAATGCCGCTCAGCGGCACTCGCCGGTGGCCGACAGGCGTTCGTGCTCGAGTATGGCGTAGCGATCCGTCATGCCGGCGATATAGTCGGCGACGACCCGCGCACGGCCGGCCTCGCCGTGTTCTCGCTGACGCGCCTCGGCGGTGTCCGCGAATCCCTCGGGCATCAGCCGGATCTCGTTGTTGAATGCCTCGAACAGGCTGCGGACGATCCGCCCGGCCTTGGTGGTCATGCCCAGGACCCGCGGATGACGGTACAGCCGCTGCATCAGGAATCCCTTCAGCTCACGGTGTGCCGCCGACATCGGTCCGCTAAACGCGATCAATGGCCCGGCTGCGTCCCTTACCGCGTCGATATCATCGGGTCGGGCGGCATCGATCCGTCGCGCGCTCTCGTCGATCACGTCATCGACCAGGCGGCCGATCAGCCGCCGCACGATCTCGTAGATCAGGCGCCGGCCATCAAGATCGGGATAACGCTCCAGCACCGCGTCATGCAGCTCGGCAAAGATCGCCACCTGTCGCAGCTCGTCGATGCTGAGCAGACCTGCACGCAGGCCGTCATCGACATCGTGGCTGTTGTAGGCAATCTCATCCGCCAGATTGGCCAGCTGCGCCTCGAGGCTGGGCTGGCGCTTGTCGAGGAAGCGCTGGCCCAGCTCCCCAAGCTCCCGTGCGCGCGCTGCTGAGCAGTGTTTCAATACGCCTTCCCGTGTCTCGTACATCAGGTTGAGACCCGGGAAGTCCGCGTATTTCTCTTCCAGTTTGTCGACCACACGCAGCGATTGATAATTGTGTTCGAAACCGCCGAAGTCCCGCATGCAATCGTTGAGCGCATCCTGACCCGCGTGGCCGAACGGCGTGTGGCCAAGATCGTGGGCCAGACAGATGGCCTCGACCAGATACTCGTTCAAGCCGATCACGCCGGCGACGGTGCGCGCGATCTGGGCCACCTCCAGCGAGTGGGTGAGGCGGGTCCGGTAGAGATCCCCCTCGTGATTGACAAAGACTTGAGTCTTGTAGACCAGCCGGCGGAAAGCGGAGCTGTGTATGACCCGGTCACGGTCACGCTGATACTCGCCTCTGTGCGTGGGCGGCGGTTCCGTATAACGTCGGCCGGCGGAGCGTTCCTCGCGCGCGGCATATCTGGCGAGCCCGGGCCCGCGGGACCCTGCCG
>JBATKC010000420.1:0-4490 GCA_049669065.1 Gammaproteobacteria bacterium | reverse complement strand
ACCCTCGGCGCCGACGTGCCGGTGTTCGTGGCCGGGCGCGCCGCCTGGGCCGAGGGCATCGGCCAGCAGTTGACCCCGCTGGACCTGCCGCAACCCTGGTATCTGGTGATTATGCCGGATTGCCGGGTGCGCACCGCCGATGTGTTTCAGGCGCCCGGATTGACACGAAATTCTGCCCCAATCACAATATCCCGTTTCCTTGCCCGTGGGGGCGGAAACGACTGCACCGCAGTGGTGAGGCAGCGATACCCGAAAGTGGCTCGCGCGCTGGACTGGCTGGACCAGTTCGGCGAAGCACGACTGACCGGGACTGGCGCCTGCGTGTTCGCGCCGTTTGATGGCGAGCGAGAGGCCCGCGAGGCGGGCGCGAAAGCGCCGCCGGAGTGGCTGGCAATCGTTGCCGCGGGGCGCAACCGGTCGCCTCTGCTGGACATTACATAATGGCCGCGAGACGGTCGTGCGACACCGGCGAATGGGGTGTAGCCAAGTGGTAAGGCAGCGGGTTTTGATCCCGTCATCCGCAGGTTCGAATCCTGCCACCCCAGCCATCCTCGCGGGTGGATGCTGATGGATCTTGATACACGGCGGCGGATCGCCACGGCAGACGGACAGGCACGGGAGCATAACGTGGAACTCGGCATGATGGCGGTCTTCTCCGGTAACGCGAACCGGGAACTGGCCGGGAGTATCGCGAAGCATCTGGGGTTCCCCCTGGGCAAGTGCCACGTCGGCAGCTTTAGCGACGGCGAGGTCACCGTAGAGGTAATGGAGAACGTGCGCGGCCGCGACGTGTTCCTGGTCCAGTCCACCTGCCCGCCGGTCAATGACAATCTGATGGAGCTGCTGGTGATGGCGGACGCTATGCGCCGCGCCTCGGCCGCCCGGATCACCGCGGTGATCCCGTATTTCGGATATGCCCGGCAGGATCGCCGGCCCCGGGCGCAGCGGGTGGCGATTACGGCCAAGCTCGCCGCCAGCATGGTGGTCGCGGCGGGCGTGGATCGGGTGCTGACCGTCGATCTGCATGCGGATCAGATCCAGGGATTCTTCGATATCCCGGTGGACAACGTCTATGCCTCGCCGGTGCTGCTGCACGACGCGTGGAAACAGCGCTACAGCCCGATGATCGTGGTCTCACCCGATGTCGGGGGTGTGGTGCGGGCGCGGGCCCTGGCCAAGCGCCTCGACGACGCCGATCTGGCGATCATCGATAAGCGCCGCCCGCGAGCCAACGAGGCCAAAGTGATGCATATCATCGGTGATGTCGAGAACAAGATATGTGTGCTGGTCGATGACATGATCGATACGGCGGGCACCTTGTGTCAGGCAGTGAAGGCGCTGAAGGACCAGGGTGCCACCAGGGTGGTCGCGTATATCACTCACGCGGTGTTGTCGGGACCTGCGGTCTCGCGTATCAACGATTCGCTGCTGGATGAACTGGTGGTCACGGACACCATCCCGCTCAGCGACGAGGCGCGGGCCAGCAGCAAGATCCGCCAGCTGACCACGGCACAGTTGCTGGCCGAGACGATGCGCCGGATCAGCGACGAAGAGTCGGTCAGCTCGCTGTACGTCGATTAGAGATTTTTTTGGCCGGCCCTAATGGCCGGCCGGGTTCCGATGCGTCTGGTCGCGGGCGTATCGGTGTTAGTGAAGATGGAGAAAACGAAAATGAGTAAGAAATTCAGCCTCCAGGCGGAGGAACGGACCGATCAGGGCAAGGGTGCGAGCCGCCGCCTGCGTCGGGCCGGAAGAGTCCCCGCCATCCTGTACGGGGGCGGGCGTGATCCGCGCTCGCTAAGTCTCGACCAGGCGGCGCTGCTGCACAATCTGGAAAACGAGTCGTTCTACAGCAGCATCCTGACGATCAGCATTGGGAAGAAATCCCAGCCGTGCCTGCTGAAGGACCTGCAGCGCCATCCGGCCAAGCGTCAGATCATCCATGTCGACCTCCAGCGCGTGCTGGACGACGTTGAGATCCGGGTGCGCGTGCCGATCCATTTCGTCAACGAGGACAAGGCCTACGGCGTCAAGCAGGAGGGTGGTGTGGTCGCCCATCTGATCAACGAAATCGAGGTCAGCTGTCTGCCGAAAAATCTGCCTGAGTACATTGAGATCGATATCGAAGAACTCAAGCTCGACGAGATGGTGATGCTGTCTCAGGTCGTGGTCCCCGCGAGCGTCGAGATCGTCGATCTCGCCCATGGCGACGAGCAAGACCAGCCGGTGGTTGCGATCCAGCGCATCAAGGTGGTTGAGATCGAGGAAGAAGCCGCCGAAGGTGAGGAAGAAGTTGCGCCGGGCGAAGTGCCGGTGGCCGGTGCCGAGGAGGAGGACGAGGAGGAGAAGCCCGCCGAGTAGACGGCCGGTCCCTGAGAAAAGAGGGGGTCGTCCAGCGGACGGCCCCCGTTTTGTTTTATGACACAACATCAACCCATAGAGATCGTGGTCGGCCTCGGCAATCCGGGCGACCGCTATGAGCAGACCCGCCACAATGCCGGCTTCTGGTTCGTCGACCGGCTGGCGCGCGAATACGGCGGCATATTCCGCGAAGATCGCCGCCACCAGGGCGAGATCGCCCGGGTCACGATCCGCGGCGTCGATCTGCTGTTGCTCAAGCCGAATACTTTCATGAATCGCAGCGGCGCTTCGGTGCGCAGCCTGGCTGCCTATCTGAAGGTCGCGCCCGAGTGTGTGCTGGTGGCCCACGACGAGCTGGATCTGCCGGTCGGGACGGTGCGTCTGAAGCGTGGCGGTGGGCCCGGCGGCCATAATGGTCTCAAGGACGTCATCGCTCACCTCGGTCGTGAGTTTTATCGCCTGCGGATCGGCATCGGTCATCCCCGCGAGCAGGGGGATGTGATCGATTATGTGCTCAAACGGCCCCGCGCCGAGCAGCAGGCACGGATCACCGACGCAATTGAACTGGCTGCGGACGTGCTGCCGGTGATGCTGGCCGAGGGTGACCAGCGGGCGATGAACAAGCTGCACAGTCCGCCGCCGCCGGCGCCGGGCGATAACGGCTCTGACGGGGAAGGTTGAGGGGGACGCAGCATGGGGATAAGAGTCGGCATCGTCGGGCTGCCCAACGTGGGCAAATCCACCCTGTTCAACGCGATGACTTCGGCGGAGATCGCGGCCGAGAATTATCCGTTCTGCACCATCGACCCGAACATCGGTGTGGTGGAGGTCCCCGATCCACGATTGCTGCGGATAGCCGATATCGTCAAGCCCCAGCGCGTGGTGCCCACCACCATCGAATTTGTCGATATCGCCGGCCTGGTCAAGGGCGCCTCGAAGGGTGAGGGTCTGGGCAACCAGTTCCTGGCCAACATCCGCGAGACCGACGCCATCGCCCACGTGGTGCGCTGTTTCGACAGCAGCGATGTGGTGCATGTCGAGGGTGTGATCAACCCGGTGGCCGATATCGAGGTCATCAACCTCGAGCTGGTCCTGGCCGATTTCGAGACGGTGACGCGGAACCTGGAAAAAGCGGTACGCAACGCCAAGACCGGCGCCAAGGAGGCGGTGGCCTGGCGCGAGCTGCTGGGCAAGGTCGGCGATCATCTGGACCATGGTTTGCCGGTGCGCTCGCTCGAATTGACGACGGAAGAGCGGGCGAGCCTGCGTGTGCTGCACCTGCTGACGATGAAGCCCACTGTCTATATCGCCAACGTCGCCGAAGACGGTTTTGCCGACAATCCCTATCTGGACCAGGTCAGCGCGCTGGCCGGCGAGGAGAGCGCCGAGGTGGCGCCGGTGTGCGCCGCCATCGAAGCCGAGATCGCCACATTGGAAGAGGCCGACAAGAGTGAGTTCCTCGACGCCATGAATCTGTCCGAGCCCGGGTTGAACCGGGTGATCCGCGCCGGATATCGGCTGCTGCATCTGCAGACCTTTTTTACCGCCGGCGAGAAGGAAGTCCGCGCCTGGACCGTAAAGATCGGCGCCACCGCGCCCAAGGCGGCACGCGAGATCCATACGGATTTCGAGCGTGGCTTTATCCGCGCCGAGGTGACCGGTTACGAGGACTTTATCGCCTGCGGCGGCGAACAGGGCGCCCGCGAGGCAGGGAAACTGCGTGTGGAAGGCAAGGAATACGTGGTCAAGGACGGCGACGTGATGCACTTCCGCTTCAACGTCTGAAGCAATGCATCGGGGACCGGACGCGGGCGTCGTCGCTTGACAGCCCCGGGCCCGGCTAGGAGAATCCCGCGTTCTTCAAGGCCCGTCCGGGCCACCGCGTGGTGATGTAGCTCAGCTGGTTAGAGCGACGCACTCATAATGCGTAGGTCGGTGGTTCAAGTCCACCCATCACCACCATTTAAGCCCCTGAAAATAAAAGTTTTTACAGGCATGCTCCTGGGCGCAGTCCGCCACCCGCTGGCGGACATGCACACCGGGATGCCGGTATCCTCGGGCCAGGTACGGGCTAACGGCGGTGCCTATCCGCATTCGCCGGTGCCGGGTCTCCCACCCCGGGTCATCCA
>JBATKC010000419.1:0-7494 GCA_049669065.1 Gammaproteobacteria bacterium | reverse complement strand
GGCGTGGCCGGCATCGCGGGTGCGACGGGCACCGCCGGCGCGGGTTCCGGTGACGGCACAGGTGACACAACAGGTGCCGCGGCCGGAGCCACCGGCGGTTTGGCTTCCAGTTCCTCGACCCGGCGTTTGAGGGCGTCGTACTCTTCCTGGGTGACGGGCGCGGTTTCCTCGTCACTCCCCAGATCGTCGAGACCGGTCTGGATCGCCATGTCCCCGGGCAGGAATGGCCGCACCTGCCGTTCCTGCATCGATGCCTCGGGCACCGCCACGGTGCCGTCGAACGCGAAGCGTGCGAGCACCGGCCGATGATCGCTGCTGCGCACGTCATCCGGGCAATAGTTGTTTTGTGGATACATGACAGAAGCGTCACTCCTCCAGGAGCGCGCCTCCCCGCCCAGCAACACGTTGTCGGCGATGCGCCCTCGTCTGCCACACCAGGTGCCGATGTTGGGCTCCGGCCGCAGCCAGCTCCACCCGGCACTGGCGAGGAAGCGGTCGAATTCGGTGTCGCTCTCATCCTCTCTCAGATCGAAATTGAAGCTGCCGACCGCCACCACCGGCAGCGTCTGCGCCTGAGCCCAGGCGGCCAGCCCCGCGCTCTGCTGCGCGCGTCGGCTCGCCTGATCGGAGAAGTTGACGACCACGATCATGAAATCGGGCCCCTCACCGGGACGGAAATGCGCCGCCAGCGGCGCCGCGTGCCGCTCGGTGGCACGAGCCTCGAGGATCTCTTCACTGGCGAGGAGCTCCAGCCGGTCACGACGATAGAGGATCAACATCCGGTCATTGGCGCCGGTGCTGCCGAGGAGGCTGCCATACGCGGTATCGCCGCCCTTCTCTGCGCCGAGCCGCAGCGTCTCCGGCCAGCCCTGCTTCTGCCAGACCTCGGTCAGGCCCCAGATGTCGATGCCTTCCGACTTGCGCAGCTGAGTGGCGATGAAATCATCACTGGCGTCCGCGGAGTCCACGTTGAACGCCACTACCGCCAGGGTACCGGCCCCGGCAGCGGATGTGACCATCCCCATAAGCATGGCGAGCGCGAGATGCTTGAACATGTAACTATCCCTGGGCGCCGGTGGCCTGGCTGCCAGCGCGCGGCGCGCGGTGCTCCGCGCGCCAAAAAACCCGGCAAGCATGCGTCGGTTTTGTTTCGGCAATGTTACAGGCCAAGCTCAACCAGCACGCCGCAGCGCCTCGATCCGCTCCGGGATCGGCGGATGCGACATGAACAACCGCTTGATGCCCTGACCCACATGACCCGAGATACCGAATCCGTTCAGCTGCGCCGGCATCTCCGCCGGCTGCCCGCCGCCGAGCCGCTGTAGCGCGGAGATCATATTTTCCTTGCCGGCCAGCCGCGCACCGCCCTCGTCGGCGCGGAACTCGCGGTGACGGGAGAAGGCCATCACGATCGTGCTGGCGAGGATGCCGAGCAGGATCTGGGCAACGATCGAGGTGATGAAATAGCCGGGACCGAAGCCACGCTCGGTGCGGAATACCACGCGATCGACAACAAAGCCGACTACCCTTGAGAGGAAGATGACGAAGGTGTTCACCACGCCCTGAATCAGAGTCATCGTGACCATGTCGCCGTTGGCAATATGGCTGACTTCGTGGGCCAGTACCGCGTCGACCTCTTCTTTGCGCATGCTCTTGAGCAGACCGGTACTGACCGCGACCAGGGCGCTGTCACGCCGCGCGCCGGTGGCAAACGCATTGGGCTCTGGCGCGTCGTAGACAGCGACGTCGGGCATGCCGATGCCGGCCTGGGTCGCGTGACGCTTGACCGTATTGACCAGCCAGGCCTCGACGTCGTTGGCCGGTTGATCGATCACCCGGGCGCCGGTCATCCGTTTGGCGCTCCACTTCGAAATCGCCAGCGAGATCAACGACCCGCCAAAACCGAGCACGGCCGAGAACACCAGCAGCGAGCCGAGATCCAGATTGACCCCCTGCTCGTCCAGTATCCCCTGGATGCCCAGCAGCTGCATGGTCACGGCCAGCAGAGCCAGCACCGCGACGTTGGTCGCCAGGAACAGAAAAATCCGCTTCATGGGTTCGGTCCTCCATCTGCCGCTCTGCGATTCAGATCGGCCTGAGCTATTGGATGGCGTCTTGGGGCGGGAAGTTCAAGTCCGCCGTTGATACTTCGGATTCTTGCCGGGGAATATTGGCTAGGCCTCAGCGATGGCGCCTTTACGCACGCCCTCGTAGGCCCTGACCTGGAAATTCGCCCCCGGCTCTCTTCGCTTGAGCATCGTCGCAACATGATCCGCGATGCATTCTACCGTCGACTCCGTATCGAGCAGATCACAGCTCGCCCGCGGGATTATCAGCTCGAATTCACCCTGAGGCGCCTGATACTGGAAACGATAACAGGGTACACCGTGCCGCTCGGTCTCCCCCAGCAGATCCGCCCGCGTGCCCAGATAGATATCACGCCAGCGAGCGGCCAGCCAGCGTTCGGCGGATTCACAGCGTCGGCCATCCTGCAGCACACGTATCCGCGAGCGGTGACCATGCGCGATCCGCTGGCAGTTGCCGGCATGCTGGCGCAAGCCATGGACATAGCGATAGGTCGGGCCGGTAATCTCCTCCTCGCGCAGACGCACTTCGACGGCGGTCACGTTCGCGGGCATAAGCGCATGGATCGCGGTCGACAGATAAGCCTCGACGCTTTGCCGCTTGACCGCCGACGCTTCGAGCAAGCACAGCGCTTCAGGCGGTGAACGATGAAATATCTCCCCGGCGCCGGTTTCAAACCAGAGTCGCGTCTCGACCTCGTCCCGCTCCAGGCGCAAATTCCCGGACATCGCCGGGACCAGTAAACGATGATCTATGGTGGTGTCGATAATCGCTTTTACCGCGGGCTTGACGGACCCAAAATCGAACACCATGCCCTGAACGTCGAGTTCGCCTTCCAGCTCCAGATCCACCAGCCAGCTCTCGCCAAGCAGACCGCGCTCCGCGTCCAGCAGGGCGCAGTCGATGACGGTCAGCTCTTCGACAAACAAGCGGGCCATGGCATGGGACCCCTGCTTCGACATGGGACCATATATTCTAAGCCACCGATGCCCCTGCCGATATCCCGGAGCACAAGCATTCCATATACTGGGGGGATGAAGCGTAACAATTGCCGGGCCGCTCGCCCGTGAAACATCGGACGGGGAAAGCGTCCAGTCAGCTTCCTGTGCTGGGCTGGCGGGAATGGGTCTGGTTCGAAGACCTGCCGCTGCCGCCGATAAAGGCCAAGGTGGATACCGGTGCCCGCACCTCCTGTCTGCATGCCTTTGAGGTCAGCGCGTTCGAGAAGGATGGCCGTAGCTGGGTCCGATTCCGCGTGCATCCGGATCAGCGTGATCGCAGCCAGGTCGCGGTATGTGAAGCGCCGACGTCGGACCGCCGCCAGGTCGCCGATTCGGGTGGCCATCGAGAGCTGCGTTGGGTCATCGAGACCCGGGTAGTGATCGGCGGTCAGCGCCACTCGATCGAGCTGACCCTCACTGATCGCGATACGATGCGTTTCCGAATGCTCCTGGGACGGACGGCAATGAAAGGTCGTTTTGTGGTCAATCCTGGGCGGTCCTTCCTAACTGGCAGACCCGACCGGGGACTTCCGCATCCCAAGGAGAACAAATGAAAATTGCAATTATGTCGCGCAACAAGAACCTGTACTCGACCTCTCGTCTGATCGCAGCAGGCACGGAAGCCGGTCATGCAATGATAGTGATCGATCCGCTGCGTTGCGTGATGAACATCACGTCGAAGAAGCCGGCCGTCATCTATGGCGAAAAGATCCTGGAGGGCTTCGACGCGGTGATCCCTCGCATCGGCGCGTCGATCACCTTTTACGGTCTCGCGGTGCTGCGCCAGTTCGAGGTCATGGGTGTTTATCCGCTCAATGAATCGGTGGCCATCGGCCGCTCCCGGGACAAGCTCCGTTCGATGCAGCTGCTGGCGAGAGCCGGTCTGGGCCTGCCGGTGACCGGGTTTGCTCACCGTCCGGATGACATCAAGACGATTATCAAGCAAGTGGGCGGGACACCGGTCGTGATCAAGCTGCTCGAGGGCACCCAGGGCAAGGGCGTGGTGTTGGCGGAGACGGCCAAGGCCGCCGAGAGTGTGATCGACGCCCTGCGCGCATTGGACGCGAACTTTTTGGTACAGCAGTTCGTCAAAGAGGCCGGCGGCGCCGATATCCGCTGTTTTGTCATCGGTGAGCGCGTGGTCGCGGCGATGAAGCGGCAGGCGCTGGAAGGCGAGTTCCGCTCCAATCTGCATCGCGGTGGCACCGCGACCGTGGTCAAGCTGAAGCCGGACGAACGCGCCGCCGCCGTGCGCGCCTCGAAGAAGCTGGGTCTGAATGTCGCCGGCGTCGATCTGATACGCGCCAGTGATGGCCCGCAGGTGCTGGAGGTAAACTCCTCGCCGGGCCTCGAGGGCATCGAGACCGCGACTGGCCTCGATATCTCAGGGCAGATCATCACCTTCCTCGAGAAAAATGCCCGACAGCACAGGACCGGGACCCGTGGCAAAGGCTAAACACGACGGCAAACCGATCATCATCGGCGATAGAGAAATCGCGCCGGGAACACGTCAAACGCTGCCACTGCCCGTAGCCATGCTGTACACGCGGACGCCGGTAGCGATGCCGGTCAACGTGATCAACGGCCGCGATGACGGGCCGCGATTATTCGTCAGCGCCGCGGTCCACGGCGACGAGCTAAACGGTATCGAGATCATCCGCCGGCTGCGCAAAGCGCCGGCGCTCAAGCGCCTGCGCGGTGCACTGTTGATGGTACCGATCGTCAACTCCTTTGGTGTGCTCCAGCACTCGCGCTATCTGCCCGACCGCCGCGATCTGAATCGCTGTTTTCCGGGCAGCGAGACCGGTTCTCTGGCCGCGCGCCTGGCCGATCTGTTTATGAGCGAGATCGTAAGCAAGGCTACCCACGGCATCGATCTGCATACCGCCGCCATCCATCGCAGCAACCTGCCGCAGATCCGCTGCAGTCTGTCCGATCCGGACACCGAGCGTCTGGCGCGGGCGTTCGGGGCTCCGGTGATCATCGACGCACAGAATCGTGACGGCTCGCTGCGCGGCGCCGCTGCCGAGATCGGTGTGCCGACCCTGCTCTATGAGGCCGGCGAGGCGTTGCGGTTTGACGAGGTCTGTATCAGCGGCGGTGTCCGCGGCATCCTCAACGTGATGCGTGAACTCGGTATGCTGCCGCCCTCGCGCACCAAGGCGATCACCAAAGAAGCCGTCGTGGCTCGTTCCAGCAGCTGGCTGCGCTCGCCCGAGGGTGGCCTGTTTCGCAGCCATGTGCGTCTCGGCGCGCGGGTCGACACCAACGACCTGATGGGCACCGTGACGGACCCCTTCAGTGACGCGGAGACAGAGCTGCTCGCTCACACCAGCGGCATCGTGATCGGCCGCAGCCGGCTGCCGCTGGTCAATGAGGGCGATGCCTTGTTCCACATCGCCAGGATGTCGCGACCCGGTCAAGCAGCCGAGGCGATCAAGGCATTTTCAGATGTGGAACAGCATGAAGGGCTGCCTGAAGACGAGAGCGCGATCATCTGAACCAACCTGTGCAGAAACATCTGCAACGGAAGCGAACATGGGCAAGAAAAGCAAGGACAAAAGACGGGACTTCGGACCAGCGGGTTTTGCCATCCGCCTGGTGTTGGCGCTTGTATTGGTGCTGTTCAGCTACAATCCTACCGGCTTATCCTGGTTTCATTGGCTACGCGCCGATCTTCCAGGGATCACGCCGCTGGTGGCGCTGGCCGGCATCGCGCTGCTGATCGGCTGGGTGATCTATATCCGCGCGACGCTGCGCTCGCTGGGCGCACTGGGTCTGATCCTGGCCTTCGCTTTTTTTGGCGCGCTGCTGTGGTTGGTGATCGATGCCGGCATCGTGCCAGCCGACAGCGTCGAGTCCATTACATGGATCGTGCTGGTGCTGTTGTCGCTGGTGCTGGCGGTCGGCATCTCCTGGTCGCATGTGCGGCGGCGCCTGAGCGGACAGTATGATACCGACGAGCTGGACGGCTGAATAACTCGGGGAATGCTCAAATCATGAAGGAGAGATCAATGGCTTTTGTGGATCGGACCCGCTGCTCGCTGAGCATGCTGCTGATTACCGCGGTGCTGATGGCTGCCGTCGTCCCCACTGCGCAGGCCGCCTCGGCTCAGGAGATCGACATCAAAGTAGATGCGGCACTCAAGCGCTTCCGCGCGGAGGTGGATGGCGCCGAGGAATTTATGAAGGTGGCCAAGGGCGTGCTCGTGTTCCCGTCGGTCATCAAGGCCGGCATCGGCATCGGCGCCGAGTATGGCCAAGGCGCATTGCGCGTCGGCGGCGCGACCGTGGACTACTACAACACTGTAGCTGGTTCGATCGGATTCCAGCTCGGCGCTCAGGCCAAGACCGTGATCATCGTCTTTATGGAGCAGAAAGCGCTGGACAAATTCCGCGACAGCATGGGCTGGGAGGCCGGCGTGGATGGCTCGGTCGCTTTGATCGAACTCGGCGCCGGAGAGTCCCTGGACACGACCAATATCAGGGATCCGATCGTCGGTTTCGTGTTCGGCAACAAGGGGCTCATGTTCAACCTGACGCTCGAGGGCTCCAAGTTCACCCGCCTCGACAAGAGCAAGGATAAGGACGCTGACAAGGCCGACGAAGCCGATGACAGCGGCAAGACCGCAGAACAGACCTAGTAGCCGCGCTCCACGCTGACCACCGACAACATCGGCTCTCCGGACACATAGCGGCGCAGGTTCTCGCGCATCACGATCCACAGGCGTTCGATGCGGCGATCCGAGCCCGCGGCGACATGTGGGGTGATGATGACATTTGGCGCGGTCCATAAGGGATGATCGGCGGGCAGCGGTTCCGGCTCGGTCACGTCCAGACCGGCACCGGCGAGTTCGCCCTGCTCCAGCGCCTCGATCAGATCCGCGGTCACCACGCTGCGTCCGCGGCCGACGTTGATGAAATAGGCCGTGGGTTTCATCGCGGCGAAAAAGGCCGCGTCGAACAGATTGGTAGTCGATGGGGTCAGCGGCGCCGCGTTGACGATCACATCAGCCCGCGGTGTCAGCGTCATCAACTCGTCCGCCAGCCCCACATAGCTTACAAACGCCGGGCCTTCCCGGCTGCTGTTCCGGGTCGCGATGACATCCATCCCAAACGCGTGTGCGCGACGCGCCACTTCAGTACCGATTCCGCCCAATCCGACCACAAACATGGTCTTGCCGGTCAGCTCCCATAGCTGCCCCTCCGGCACCAGCCCACGCTCCCAGCGACGCGCATCCTGTGCATTCCGATAGCGATACAGGCCCCGCGAGAAGTTGAGCAGCATCGCCATCGTATGTTCGGCGATCTCCGGGCCGTAGACGCGCTGGGCGTTGGTGACCAGGATCTCGCCCTCGGCGATGGCGGGGATTCGCAGACAACGTTCCGCGCCCGCATAGGGCAGCTG
>JBATKC010000418.1:0-6402 GCA_049669065.1 Gammaproteobacteria bacterium | reverse complement strand
CCAGCAGCGGGGCTTTGCGCTTTCCGCCGCCCGCAGCCAGATATTCAATGCGTTGTTGTCCGCCCGCGTCAGAGCCGGCACCTGGTGTCACCTGTTGCCCGGGGATCTGGCCGTACTGCAGGGCAGTCGCTCGTTATTCCCGGTGACCGATGTTGACGCGACCCTCGAGCAGCGGATCGAGACTCACGATATCCATCCCAGCGGTCCGATGTGGGGTCGCGGCCACTCTGCCAGCGAAGGTGAGGCGGCCCGGCTGGAGGAGTCCGTCGCCGGGGATTGGCCACAATGCGTGGCGGTGGTCAGCGCCGCCGGCATGGACCACGAGCGGCGCGCGCTGCGGCTTACGGTCGCGGACCTCCACTGGTCCTTCGAAGGCGCTGAGCTGGTGCTCGGTTTCAGTCTGTGCCGCGGCGGTTTTGCCACTGCTGTGCTGCGGGAGCTGTTGGAATTCAGCGAGGGAGATGGGGCTCAGCCTTTCTTGCGCAACAACACATAGACCGCACCGGTACCGCCGTCGACCGCCCGGGCTGAGGCGTAGGCCAGTACCTCGTCACGCTGACGCAGCCAGCGTCCGATGCGTTTCTTGATCACCGGCCCGTTGGGCCCTGAACGCAGGCCCTTGCCATGGATCACACGGACACAGCGCTGGAGCCGGTTGGTGGCTTCGCTGATGAACTCGGCCAGAGCCGCGTGGGCCTCTGTGGCATTCATCCCGTGCAGGTCGATTTCGCTGGCGACGCTGAAATGGCCTCGCCGCAGACGCTTGAGGTCTGCAGGTCTGACTACCGGCCGGCGAAACGACAGCTCGTCGCCGGTCTCCAGCTCAGCCGGGTCGAGATCACCCTCGAGGCTGTCCCTGAGCACTTCCGCCTCGTCTTCACGCCGGAAGCGGGCGGATGGTGCGGGTCGCGGCAGATCGTGCACCGCGGTTTCTGTCCGCAGGCGCTTGATCGCGCCCACCGAGCGGCGGAACAGGTCACTGTCTTGATCATCGACGGGGGGCATATAAGCGGCGCTCCTTACGGTATAGTTAGTGCCAGTTTTTGTCGGCCCTGTCCAGCTTGTGAAAATCCTTTTGAGTAACGATGACGGCTATCGTGCCGAGGGCATACTCTGTCTGGCCCGGTATCTGCGCGAACTTGGTGACGTGATTACGGTGGCGCCCGAGCTGAATCGCAGCGGGGCGAGTAATTCGCTGACCCTGGATATGCCGTTGCGCGTGACCCGGGTCGAAGACAAGGTCTACTACGTCAACGGGACGCCGACCGATTGCGTGCATCTGGCCGTCACCGGGTTGTTGGACGAGGAGCCGGACATGGTCGTCTCCGGTATCAATGACGGCGCCAATCTGGGTGATGACGTGCTTTATTCGGGCACGGTCGCCGCTGCGATGGAGGGTCGCTTTCTCGGCCTTCCCGCGCTCGCCGTGTCGCTGGTCAGCCGCGGCGCCGGGCACTTCGAGACCGCGGCCCGGGCCACCCTCGAGCTACTCCGGCGCATGCAGACAGACCCCTTGCCCCGGGATGCGATCCTCAACGTCAACGTGCCGGACGTACCGGAGTCGGAGCTGCGGGGCTGGGCCGCCACGCGGCTCGGTCATCGGCACCGGGCCGAGCCGGTCGTACCGGGCGAGGACCCCCGCGGCCGCCGGATCTACTGGGTCGGGGCGGCCGGACCGGAGGCGGATGCGGGCCCGGGCACGGATTTCCACGCGGTGGCCCAGCACCAGGTCTCGGTGACGCCGATGCAGGTTGACCTGACCCGTCATGCGGAGCTGTCGGCGCTCGAACGCTGGTTGCCCGGAGAACGGACGTGATCTCAAGACGCGATCGCTCGGGCATTGGCATGACCTCGGCTCGCACCCGGGAACGCCTCGTGCAGCGGTTGAAATCCGAGGGCATCAAGGACCAGCGCGTACTCAACCAGATCCGCGACGTGCCGCGACACCTGTTCGTGGATGAGGCGCTTGCCAGTCGCGCCTATGAGGACACCGCGCTGCCGATTGGTCTGGGTCAGACGATCTCCCAGCCTTATGTTGTGGCCCGCATGACCGAGGCGCTGGTGGCGCCGCAATGCCCGTCGCGGGTGCTTGAAATCGGCACCGGCTGCGGCTATCAGACGGCAGTGCTGGCGGGTCTGGTCGACGAGGTCTACACCGTAGAGCGACTCGGCCCACTGCAGCGCCGGGCGCGGGCGCTGCTGCGTCAGCTGGACATCTATAACGTCAAATTCCGCCATGGCGATGGCTGGGAGGGCTGGAAGAGCCACGCGCCCTATGACGGCATCATCGTCACCGCGGCGCCGCCGGAGCAGCCCCGAGCGCTCCTGGAACAACTGGCCGATGGCGGACGCATGATCATCCCGGTGGGTCCGAGGGGGCGCCAGGAACTGCTGGAGATCCAGCGGCATGGCGATGAGTTTGAACAGCGGGTGCTGGATTACGTGTTGTTCGTACCGCTGCTGTCCGGGCGCCAGTGATGAAGCTGTTCGGCCCGCTCTATGACAAGGTCCTGGCCTGGGCGGCCCATCCGAAGGCGCCCTGGTATCTGGGCGGGTTGAGTTTTGCCGAATCGTCATTCTTCCCGGTCCCGCCCGACGTGATGCTGGCGCCGATGACGCTGGCGCGGCCAGCCAGCGCGTTTCGGCTGGCTATGATCACCACGCTGAGCTCGGTGGCCGGCGGACTCGCCGGCTATGCGATCGGACATTTCGCCTTTGATGCGGTGGTGCCGTGGATGCAGTCCGCGGGTTACTGGGATGCGTATCTCCGGGCCCAGGCCTGGTTCGCCGAATGGGGCTTTTGGGCCATCCTCGCGGCAGGTTTTTCACCTATCCCATACAAGGTGTTCACCATCGCTGCCGGCGCCTTGAGCATGTTCCTGCTGCCATTCGTCCTGGCGTCAGTGATCGGCCGCGGCGCGCGTTTTTTTCTCGTCGCCTATCTTATCCGCTGGGGTGGCGAGCCGATGGAACAGCGTCTGCGCCAGAATGTCGAGATACTCGGATGGATCTTTGTCGCGCTGCTGGTGCTGGCCTACTTCATCCTGCGTCACTGATGCGGTGGCGGCCGTATTGCGTTCTCTTGTTGAGCACGGTGCTGCTCGGTGGCTGTGCCAGCCTGGTCAGCTGGAACCCGGACGCCTATGTGGTCAAGCGTGGTGACACCCTTTACGCGATCGCCTGGCAACACGGTCTCGACCCGCAAAAACTTGCGCAATGGAACCAGCTGGGCAGCGGCAATCTGATCCACCCGGGGCAGGAAATCCGGCTCAAGCCTCCGGACGGCTGGCAGGCTCCGACGCCACCGCGAGGGACCGCTTCAGGCCAACGGACAGGATCCGGCGCCGGACCCGCTCCGCGTCAACCGCCTGCTACACCCGTCAAGGCACCATCGGATTGGGTCTGGCCGACAGACGGCCGTCTCAGTTCTCGTTTTGGCGCCGGCAACCTTGGCGGCAAGGGTATCGATATCAGCGGCCGTGCCGGACAGCCCATCCGGGCAGCGGCCGGTGGCGAGGTGGTCTATAGCGGAAGTGGACTTATCGGCTATGGGCAGCTTATTATCATCAAACACAACAACGCGTTTCTCAGCGCCTATGGCTACAACCAGAAGCTGTCCGTCACGGAGGGCGATCGGGTAAGCGGGGGGCAGGAGATCGCGCAGATGGGCACCGGGCCAGGGAAGCATCCGTCGGTCCATTTTGAAATCCGGTTGAATGGCAAACCGGTAGATCCGCTCCGCTATCTTCCGGCGCGATAATCCGGGGAGAGCGAGGGTGAGACGTCTCTCTTCTCTGCACTGGGGGCCTGATGGCCGCGAACAGGGGTCAAGATTCCACCGGCGGCTCCGACCAGAGCGTGAAGCCTGGGTCGGGGAAGCATCCCGATCAGAGCCAGGCAGCGGCGCAAAGCGCGTCGAAGCGTCCCGCGGCTCGCAGTCGCTATCGCGGCCACCACCAGGAACTCGATGCCACTCGGCTGTATCTGAGCGAAATCGGATTTTCGCCGCTGCTCAGTGCGGAAGAAGAAGTGTATTACTCCCGGCGCGCGCTGCGCGGGGATGAGTCCGCGCGCAAGCGCATGATCGAGAGCAATCTGCGTCTGGTGGTCAAGATCGCCCGCCGTTATATGAACCGGGGCCTGCCGCTGCTGGACCTGATCGAAGAAGGCAATCTCGGGCTGATACACGCGGTCAAGAAATTCGATCCGGAGAAAGGCTTCAGGTTTTCCACCTATGCGACCTGGTGGATCCGCCAGACGATCGAGCGCGGCATCATGAACCAGACGCGCACCATCCGCTTGCCGATCCACGTCGTCAAGGAAATCAATACCTATCTGCGTGCGGCGCGACAACTGACGCACCAGCTTGACCGCGAGCCGACCGCCGAGGAGATCGGCGAGCTGCTGGACAAGCCGACCGCGGATGTGGATCGCATGCTTGGGCTCAGCGAGCGGGTTTCCGCCTCTACCTCAAGCATCGCTGGCGAAGGTGAGCGCAATCTACTCGATACCGTCGCCGACGAAGACACGCTGGGTCCGGTCCAACAGCTGCAGATGCGCGATATGCACGTGGTGCTGGAGACCTGGCTGGATTGCCTGACAGAAAAGCAGCGCGCGGTGGTGGAGCGGCGTTTCGGTATCCACGGATTTGAGAAGCGAACGCTGGAACAGGTCGGCGCCGAGATCGGCGTGACCCGTGAACGCGTCCGTCAGATCCAGATGGATGCGCTGGCCCATCTGCACACCATCATGGTCAGTCACGGCCTGTCTGAAGACGCGTTGTTCGACTAAGGCCCGCGCTGCGCGCGGCCTGCGCAATTTTCCCGACCTGGATGCCGCGACCAGCGTGGGCCGCGGGCGGCTGTTGCGGCCTTATGCAGACTAACTCCGTCGGATCACTCGACGATCAGCGCGGCCACGACAGCTCGATCTTCAGCTACCAGGATGTTGTAGGTGCGACACGCGGCACCCGAGTCCATCACCTCGATACCGACACCGAGGCCGAGGACGCCTGCATAAAGCGCAGAAGCCGGAAATACCAGATTCTGGCCGGTGCCCAACAACAGGATCTCCGGCGCCAGATCCAGCGCGAGGCTCAGATCCTCCAGTACGAGTTCCGCAGGTCGTGGCGCCGACCAGGGCAGGGGTTCGGCGCCAGCCTTCAGAACGATGCTCTGTTGATAACTGCGGCCACCCACGCGTATTTCGCCCGGGGCCCAGGCGCTTATCAAGTGGCTCCGTTCTGTCTGGTCGAGACTCAATCGCATATGCCCTACCATAGCGTTTTGGCCAAGGGTCACAAGTGCGGCATCCATGCTGAGCCATCGCTCCCGTCCCGCTGTCCGTCATCTGCTCGTCGAGCCGGTGGGCGGACTGCAGGCCATGCAGACCTGGATCGGCGCGTGTCCCGAGGCGGCCTTGTCACGTCTCTGCCGTCGCGGCCGTTGGGATAATCTGCCGGTGCGGGGTCGCGAGGCGATCGCCGGTTTCTTGCTGACCGGTGATGCCCGAGCCATGGACTTGTGGCCGCCCGGCCCGGTGGAATTCGAGCAGCAGTTCGACGCCCGCCCGCCCGTGGTCATGCGTGCTGATCCGGTCAATCTGATCCCGAGCGCGGACCGGTTGATCCTCAACCAGATGCATTTCCACGAGTTGACCGACGAGGATGCGATCGCGCTGGTGGAGACCATCCATCAATCCCTTGCGGATACTGGCGCATCGTTTTGTCGCGGCGAGTCGGGGCACTGGTATCTGGTGACAGACGCAGCGCCTGATGGCCGTTGGTGGTCACCGGCGGAAGTCGAGGGCCAGCATGTGCTCGAGTTTATGCCCGGCGGGGCGAGCGGCGGCCGGCTTAATGCCCTGACCACCGAAATCCAGATGTTGCTCCATGAACATCCGGTGAATCTTCGCCGAGTCGAACAGGGATTACCGGCGATCAATAGCGTATGGCCCTGGGGCTGGTGCAGCCGTCCGGCGGTGGGCGGATCTCCGGTATTGCAGGCGCGGTTGTTGTCGGGAGATATATACGCCACCGCGCTCGATCGGCTTGGGTCGGGTCCGGCGGCGGCGGATGCAGACGAGCTCGCGGTCGTAAGCGGGAAGCAGGGTGAAGACCCGGCGCAATATTTTTCGCGGCTGGAGCGCGAGTGGGCAGCGCCGTTGCTCCGGGATCTCTGGCGCGGCCGCATCAGCGGCGCACAGATCGACGTCACCGACGGCGTGGGGGTCATGACGTCTCGCCTCGACCTGCTCAAATTCTGGCGCCGGAGCGCGCGCTGATGAATCCGCCGCGGATCCGGCAACGGCCGATGTTGACCGATCCCGAGGCGCTTGGCGCGTTGCCGCCGTTGCTGGCGCGTCTCTATGCTGCCAGGGGCGTCCGCGCCGCCGAGGAGGCCA
>JBATKC010000417.1:0-14513 GCA_049669065.1 Gammaproteobacteria bacterium | reverse complement strand
ACCCTGGCCTCCGCCATCGCAACCCTGATCGCGCGTGCCCGGCCGCTGCCGGTCGCCGTAGCAGAAGCCCAACGCTACACCTGGCAGGCGCTACAACAAGCCTATCGACCCGGCAACGGACAGCATGTGCCGCGGCGATTGGTCCCGCCGCCACAAGGAGCATCATGAGTCTCGCGCTGCCGCGCGGCCTCTACGCCATCACCCCGGAGCAGGTCACGGATTCTGCACGGCTCCTCGAGCTGGTCCGTCGCTGTCTGGCCGGTGGCGCGCGCACGATCCAGTACCGAGCCAAGGACTCAGACAAGGCCCGGCTATGGTCTGAAGCGCAGGCCATCGCGACCCTGTGTGGCCAGTATGAGGCGACATTCATCATCAACGATCGCCTGGATCTGGCGCGAGAAATCGGCGCCGACGGCGTGCATCTCGGCAAGGACGATCTGTCCTGCGCAGAGGCAAGGCAGCAGGCGGGCGCGGACCTGGTGATCGGCGTCTCCTGCTACGATTCGCTGCCACGCGCCCGACAGGCCGTCGCCGACGGTGCCAGCTATGTCGCGTTCGGCAGCGCGTTCCCTTCTCCCACCAAGCCAGATGCAGTAAGGGCTGATCTGTCGCTGTATCGCCAGGCCGCCGCCGAACTGCGGATACCGGTAGTCGCCATCGGCGGTATCACGCCAGACAACGCTGCGGATCTGATCGCTGCCGGTTGCCACGCGGTGGCTGTGATCAGCGCCCTGTTCGATGCCACGGACATCACCCCGACCGCTGCAGCGTTCAGCGCTCTGTTCGGATCAGACGCAGCAGCGGATCGGCTAGAATGATGATCCCGATCCAGACCCACGAGGAGCCGCCCCGCGATGAGCCGCAGTGATCCCCTGTTCGAAGAAGCCCAGCGGTATATTCCCGGTGGCGTGAATTCACCGGTACGCGCGTTCGGCTCGGTGGGCGGTACACCGGTTTTTGTAAAACGTGCTGCCGGGGCCTACATCTATGGCGAGGACGGCCGACGGTACATCGACTATATCGGCTCATGGGGCCCGATGATCCTGGGTCATGCGGATCCCGGCGTGATCGAGGCGGTCAAGCAGGCCGCCGACCGGGGTCTTAGCTACGGCGCGCCGACTGTTTCCGAGACCGCATTGGCACGCAAGGTTTGCGAGCTGATGCCGTCAGTGGAACAGGTCCGGTTCACCAGCTCAGGTACCGAAGCGACGATGAGCGCGATACGTCTGGCCCGCGGCTTCACCGGTCGCGACAAGATCGTCAAATTCGAGGGCTGTTACCACGGCCACTCCGACTCATTGCTGGTCAAGGCGGGATCCGGCGCGCTGACCCTGGGTGTGCCGACATCACCCGGCGTACCGGCTTCCATGGCCGAGCACACCATCACGCTGACCTACAACGATATCGATCAGGTGCAAAGCGCTTTTGCCGAACTGGGCTCGCAGATCGCCTGCATCATCGTCGAGCCGATCGCGGGCAACATGAACATGGTGCCGCCAGTCAGCGGTTTTCTCGAGTGTCTGCGCACGGTCTGCGACGAGCATGGCGCACTGCTGATCTTCGACGAAGTGATGACCGGATTCCGTGTCGCCCTCGGCGGCGCCCAATCGATCTATGGCGTGGTGCCCGATCTGACGACACTCGGCAAGGTGATCGGCGGCGGCATGCCGGTGGGCGCGTTTGGCGGCCGCACCGACGTCATGCAGCATATCGCGCCGGCCGGGCCGGTCTATCAGGCCGGCACTCTGTCGGGCAATCCAGTCGCCATGGCGGCGGGACTCGCGACCCTGGAGCGGGTCAGCGCGCCGGGCTTTTACCAGAAGTTGGGTCAGCGCACGCGATCGCTGGTCGACGGGATTGGCGAGGCCGCGGGTCGCGCTGATGTCGCGTTTTCTACCCACCAGGTCGGCGGTATGTTTGGATGTTTCTTCAGCGACGTCGCAGCGATCACGCGCTTCGATGAGGTCGTGGCCTGTGACGCAGATCGTTTCCGCCATTTCTTCCACGCCATGCTGGAACGAGGTGTCTATCTGGCGCCATCCTCCTACGAAGCCGGTTTCGTCTCCGCGGCCCATTCCTCCGAAGACATCGAGCATACGATCGCAGCGGCCGCGGAGTCGATGGCGACGCTGGCCTGAGGACCACGCTGATCCCGCCTAGTCTCCGCGCAGCGTCGCTGCCAGATGTTGCGCCAGTTTCGGCTGGACAAGATAACCGAACCCCTTGTGCGGATTAGGTCCGCCCTCGGGCTCCCGATACGGATTGAACAGCCCGCGATAATCCCGGAAATCATCGGCCTTGTGATGGCGCAGATCACGACGCATGCCGGCGAAGAACTCGGTCTCCATATCCAGATGCTGACAGACGATATCGCCGAGTGCGCGGTAATTGTGCCAGCGGCGAACGTTGCCCAGCCAGGCGAGGCGCCGCTCTGCTGCGTTGGCGACATGGCGCCCGGCCAGCGCCCGGCCACTGAGCATGATCTCCTGAACCTTCGGTTCTGCCAGCGGCGCACCCATGGTGACCAGCAGTTCTACCTTGCGCCTGCGATAGGCGCTGAATTCAGGTTCGGCACGATGGCTGAATCGCCACAGCACGTCATACGCCACGGCCGCACCCAGAGAATGGGCCAGGATCACCACCCGGTGGCCCTCGTCCCAGCAACGTCGCAATGATTGCTCGAGCGGCAAGCGTATGCGGTCGGCGACGCCGCTGTCCTTGTGATAGCGCTCCAGCTCCCACTCGTGCTCACGCCGGATCGTGGAGCCGAAAACCAGCGCCGCATGCAGGGCTTCGATGATATGGGGGCCAAAATGGCGGTGCTGTTCTGCGGTGAGGCCCGTCGCAGGCACGTGCAATCCGTTCCTGTGTTTGCGCCGGAGTTGCGCCAGCGCCGCCACAGATTGCTCCAGCCTTGATATCCGGCCGGGCAGTTCCGCCAGATGATCCGGTACGGCGTCGGCCCAGTAGGCCGGAACCAGCAGACCCGGGTCGGCGGCGACGCGTCGCCCGAGCGCAGCATCCTCCACCCTCAGGCTGGCCACCAGGCAGGTCCGCCACAAATTCAGCCAGGCCTCAGGCGGAGGCTTCCTCGCCATGCCATGGACCAGCAACAGCCGGATGTCATCGGAGAGTCTCTTCATCAGTGGCCTCCCGGGAGACCACATTGCCAGCAGATCTCAAAATTGCTGGCGTTTTGTTCACCGCATCCGTCGCAGATCCAGTGTCGGCCATCGTCCGGCTCACCCTTTGCGGCCTCATAACCCTCGATGACCGAGAGCGCGTGTTGCCGCTGACCGGGCGGCACCAGCAGGCGCACGTCGCAGACGCGCGGCACACCGGCATAAGCGCCGACCAGACTCTCCCCGGTTATCTCTACCGGGATGCCCTGCTGCTCGAGCAGGCCCTTGAGCAGATTCGCCTCTATCGGATTGGTCATCCGATGCACACACACGACCCGCGGCTGCTCAGCCACGGGGCGACTCTCCGGCGGCGAGCCGATTGTGCGTGCCGTCGCAGCGCGGCGCGGCCCCACTCTTTTTGCAGCCGCAGAGCCAGACCTGTTCAGTCCGCTCCGCCACAAAGCGCAGCGGTTCGATCGCACTGCCCTGGTGGGAGCCATCGCAAAATGGCTGGTTCAGGCTGCGGCCACAGCGGCACCAGAAATAAGTCGACCCCGCCTCCAGCTCAACGCAAACCGGTCCTTGCGCCGCAGCGTCTTGGTCGTTCATAGGCTTCCAACTCCTTGTCTGTGCCCGGCGCGCCGGCGGTTCGCTCATGCGCGTAGGGACTCCACCAGCGGCATCAGCATTTCCAATCGCTTTAACGGATCGCTCAATTCGAGAAACATCTGTTTCTGTTCGAGACTCAGCGGCAGCACCTCGGCCAGGCGGCAGCCGACCCAACCGGCATCTTCGAAGTTCTTTTCGATAAACCGGTACTGCGGCTCGAGTTCGGTAAGGATGTTATCCAGCAAGGTCAGCAGCGGACCGAATCGGGTCGGCACCGTCATTGGCGCCTCCGGCTCGAGAAAATCGACGCGGCCGATATTCAGTCCATCGTCCTGGCGCCGGATCCCCTTGAGCAGAAATCGGGTCTCGCCCACGGCGGTGATGCCCAGCAGACCATCATCGAATTGATACCAGTCCACGATACGGGCGAGGGTCCCGACCTGATGCAGGCCCACCCGATCCTGTTGCTGGCTTTCGACCTGGGACACGACCCCGAATCCCAGGTCTTCCCGCACACAATGCCCGACCATGTCCACGTAGCGGGTCTCGAAAATCCGCAACGGCAGCGGGCCCCCGGGATAGAGCACCGTGCGCAGCGGGAACAACGGTATCTCTATGCCGCTCTGGTCCATCCACTTGCTCCCGGACGCCCGCTCAATCGGCGCCCCGCTCGCCATCGCCCCAGGGCCTCAGCAGCTGTTGCGGCAAGGCGAGATGGTCCATGATCCGGGCCACCATAAAATCAACCAAGTCTGACACCTGTTGCGGTCGGTGGTAGAACCCGGGCGCCGCCGGCATGACGACGGCGCCGGCCCGGACCAGGCGCAACATGTTCTCCAGATGGATGGCGGAGAACGGCGTTTCGCGGACCACCAGCAGCAGTGTGCGACTTTCCTTTAGCACCACGTCGGCCGCCCGCTCGATCAGCGAGCGGCTGGCGCCGGTGGCGACCGCCGACACTGTCGCCGTCGTGCACGGGCAGATGACCATCGCGTCCGGGACCGCCGAGCCGCTGGCCAGCGGTGCGGTCCATTGATCACGGCCATAGACCTTGAGCTGCCCCGGCCGCGCGGCGAAGCGTGCCTGCAGCACCTTCTGCATATCTGCCGGCCGCGCCGGCAGCGACAGGTCGGTTTCCATCGCTGTCACCATCTGGGCCGGTTTGGACACCATCAGCGATACCTCGCAATCGGCGCCAAGCAGGCACTCGACGAGGCGGATGCCGTACTGGATCCCCGATGCCCCGGTCCAGGCCACCGCCACGTTCCGGGCAGGTGAGCGGGCGTCCATCATGCCGGCCCGACGGCCTGTAATGCCGCCATCAGGCTGGTATGCAGATCTCCAAAATCACCGTTGCTCATGATGACCACATGATCACCTGCGCGCAGATCCGACACAAGGCGCGCCCGCAACGCCTCCAGCTCGTTGAACACCTGGGTCGGCGGCCCGGATTGAGCAGTGAGGATTTCGATATCCCAGTCGAGACCGGATGGGGCAAACACATAAGCCGCATCGGCGCTGGCGAGTGCCGGTCCCAGCGTCTCCCGGTGCACGCCCATCCGCATGGTGTTGGAACGCGGCTCGAGCACCGCAACGATACGCGCGCCAGGCGTCTCGCGGCGCAGTCCCTCCAGCGTCATTCGTATGGCGGTGGGGTGATGGGCGAAGTCGTCATAGATTTGGATCCCGCGGACTTCACCGCGCAGCTCCATGCGTCGGCGGACGCCGCGGAACACCGCCAGAGCGGCGGCGGCGTTCTCCAGCGGGACGCCTGCATGGCGCGCGGCGAGCATGGCGGCGACACCATTCTCGGCATTGTGCTGGCCGCTAAGAGACCATTCCACCGCAGTGATGCTGCCGTCCGGATGGACCAGGTCGAAGCCCCGCCCGGGTGCCAGACGGCATCCCCATGGCGCGTCGGCGCGGGCGGAAAATCGCTCCACCGGAGTCCAGCAGCCCATCTCGAGTACCGCCTCCAGATTGAGATCGTCCATCTTGCTGATGATGCAGCCGGATCCCGGCACCGTGCGGATCAGATGGTGGAACTGGCGCTTGATGGCATCGAGATCGGGAAAAATGTCTGCGTGATCAAACTCCAGATTATTGAGGATCACGGTACGCGGCCGGTAATGGACGAACTTGGATCGCTTGTCGAAAAACGCGGTGTCATATTCGTCCGCCTCGACCACAAAGAAAGGCCCGCTGCCCAGCCGCGCCGAGCTGCCGAAATCGACCGGCACGCCGCCGATCAAAAAACCGGGCTGCAAACCCGCATGCTCCAGGATCCAGGCCACCATGCTGCCGGTGGTGGTCTTGCCGTGGGTGCCGGCCGCCGCCAACACCCATCTGTCCGCCAACACGTGCGCGGCCAGCCACCCGGGACCGGAGGTGTAGGTCAGACCCCGGTCCAGCATCGCCTCCACGACTGGCAGTCCGCGCCGCATCACGTTGCCGACCACCACACAATCGGGCGCCGGCTCGAGCTGTTCGGCGTCAAATCCCTCGCCCAGCTCGATCCCCAGCGCCTCGAGCTGCGTGCTCATGGGTGGATAGACGTTCTCGTCCGACCCGGTTACCCGATGGCCGGCGGCCTTGGCGAGGGCGGCGATGCCGCCCATAAACGTGCCGCAGATGCCGAGGATATGGATATGCATCAGATTTCCGCCGGAAACAGCTGGGCGAACGCGACATAGTTGAGGATGAAGTAGCCGGCCGCAAGCAGGACCCCAGCGACGTAAGGAATCTCCAGCGCGCGCTGGAGGATGTGTCCATTAATGCTTATCGACCACAGCACGATCAGATAGATACCGAGCGCCGGTATCAGCGCGGCCGTGTCGCCGGGTCCGCTGTCGCGCAGCATCAGCGACAAAGGCAACGCGAAACAGGCCAATAACGCGCTCGCGCCCATGACCGCGGCCAGCGTCTGGCGCAGCCTGGCGGCCCGCCGGAACAATGACAATAACAGGCCAAAAAACGCCAGCAGCAGAGAAAAATCCAGCGCCAGCTGGGCCAGCAGATCGATGGTAGTCGCCGAATAGAGCGCGATCGAGATCACGCCTGTGGTGAGATAGAGGACTGTCATCAGGCCGAGGAAGAAACCCGATGCAGGCAGATCCTCGGGCCCGCGGCGCAGGGTCGCGATTTCAAGCATGGCGCGGATGATGTCTTTCACGGTCGGTCTCGTCCCTTGGTCAGCATGCATGATAACCGCGCCGTGCGCTCAGGCCATACGCGGGCGCAGATTCTGGGATAATGCCGGCCCATGGAAGATATTCAATTTATCGACACCCGTGACGGCGCGGAGCAGGCGGCCAGGGTATTGGCGGCAGAACCTTTTATCGCCATCGACACCGAGTTCGTGCGTGAGAAGACCTACCACCCGCTGCCGTGCCTGTTACAGATCGCCGGCGCCGGTCAGATCTTCTGCCTCGATCTGATCGCACTGGAGGGATCCGCCGCGCTAACGGACGTATTGATGGATCGTAAGGTGACCAAGGTTCTGCACTCTGCCCGTCAGGATCTGGAATTGTTTTATGCGCTGATCGGCGCAGTGCCCGGACCGGTCTATGACACTCAGATCGCCGCAGCCCTGCTCGGCTTTCCAGACCAGGCGGGCTACGGCAACCTGGTTAATCAGGTGCTGGACATCGAACTGGAAAAGGGCCACGCGCGCACCGACTGGTCAAGGCGTCCCTTGTCCCCCGAGCAGCTCCGCTACGCTGCCGACGATGTTCGCTATCTGGTTCCGCTCTACCAGACCTTGCGTCAGCGCCTGGAAAGCCGTGCCCGCAGCGACTGGCCGGACGCGGACTTCCAGGCGCTTGAGGATGCGCGGCTGTACACCCCGGATCCGGATTCGGCCTGGAGCAAGGTCAAGGGCTGGCGCCAGCTCCAGGGCGCGGCCCTGGCTCGTCTGCAGCGGCTGGCCGCTTGGCGCGAAGAAATTGCCGTTGCCCGCAACCGGCCGCGCCGATGGATTCTTGCGGACGACGTGCTGATGGGGCTGGCTGCCCGCGCACCCGCCGACGAAGCGGCCATCACGAATCTCGGTATCGTGCCGCCGGCGGTTCTCCGGCGCTACGCCCGGGACCTGATCGAACGGTTAGCGATGGATAGCGATCAATCCACTTCCGAGCCGACGCCGGATACCCGTCTGAGCCGCAGCGAGACCACGCTGCTGGGGCGACTTGGGAAATACGTCGATCGCCGGGCCGAGGAGGCAGAGATCGCGCCGTCCATGATTGCTACCCGTGCCGAGCTCAAACGCATGGTGTGCGGCGATCGGGATCTGCCGGTGTTGAAAGGATGGCGCCGAGAGATCGCTGGCGACGCCCTGCTCGGCCTGCTCGACTAGACGCCGACGACGCTCAAGCGGGATCAGCAACGCCGAGCGCTGCCTCAAGCCGAGCATAGACCTCATCGATTTCGCCTTCGGCCGGCACCACTTTGAGCATGCCCCTGTCTTCATAAAATGAGACCAGCGGCGAGGTCTGGGATTCGTATACCTTGAGGCGCTGGGTGATGGTCTCTTCGTTATCGTCCGCGCGCTGGGTCAGCTCACCGCCGCACTCGTCGCAGGCGTCGCCGGTCTTGGGCGGAAAGAAGTAGACGTTGTAGACGCGGCCGCAGCCGGAGCAGGTCCGCCGTCCGGTCAGACGTTTGAGCAACACGTCGAAGTCCACATCCATCAACACCGCCGCATCCAGCGGCGCGCCGAGCTCATCCAGCACACCGTCCAGGGCTTGTGCCTGGGCGAGATTGCGTGGAAAGCCGTCGAGGATAAAGCCGTTGGCAGCGTCCGGCTGTGCCAGCCGCTCGCGGATCATACCGAGGACGATGTCGTCAGACACCAGCTCGCCTGCATCCATCGCCACCTTGGCCCGTTGGCCGAGCTCGGTGCCACGGGCTACCGCATCGCGGAGCAAGTCGCCCGTGGACACCTGCGGGATGCCCTGGCGATCGACCAGCTTTTGAGCCTGGGTGCCCTTGCCCGATCCGGGCGCGCCTAGAAGGATGATTCTCATGATCGCCTCGCTGCTGTTTGGAGCGGCGCTCCGTGACGCCGGTCGCGGGGTCCGTCGGCCCCTGCCACCCCTTAGAGCGGCTGAGGCTAGCGCTCCTCCCGAGCGAGGTCAAACCGATGAAGGTGGGTCTCGATTCAGCTATGCTTTGCTCGCGCTGGCGGTTCAGGAGTCCCGATGTCGAAACGTAATCTGTTCTATGCTCAATCCGGCGGCGTCACCGCCGTCCTCAATGCGACTGCCTGTGGCGTGATCGAGACCGCGCGCGAACATCCCAACCGCATAGGCAAGGTCTATGCAGGCCACGAGGGCATTATCGGCGCATTGGGCGAAGACCTGATCGACACCGGCAAGGAAACCAGGGCCGCCATCGCCGCGCTACGCCATACGCCGGGCGGTGCCTTCGGCTCTTCACGCTATCGGCTGAAGGGCCTGGATGAGAGCCTGGCCGAGTATCAGCGGATGATCCGCGTATTCCGCGCCCACGACATCGGTTATTTCGTTTTTAACGGCGGCAATGACTCCATGGATACCGCGTGGAAGGTCTCACAGATCGGCGAGCGCATGGGCTATCCGATTACCTGTGTGGGCGTGCCCAAGACCGTCGATAACGATCTGGCGATCACCGACAACTGCCCGGGATTCGGCTCGGTCGCCAAATATGTGGCCACCTCGACGCGGGAAGCGGCGATCGACGTGCTGTCCATGAAGCAGACCAAAGTGTTCATCATGGAGGTCATGGGGCGCAACGCAGGCTGGATCGCTGCCTCAGGCGGGCTGGCCGGGATCAAACGCCATGAGCCGCCCCATATCATCCTGTTCCCGGAGATCCCGCTGGATGAAGTGGCGCTGATCGCGCGGGTGAAAGATTGCGTCGAACGCTACGACAACTGCGTGATCGTCGCGTCCGAAGGCGTGAAATGGCCCAGCGGCAAGTTTGTATCCGACGCTGGCAGCAAGGACGCCTTCGGACACGTACAGCTCGGTGGCGTGGCGCCGGTGCTATCCAACATCATCAATCACCGTCTCGGCTACAAGTATCACTACGCGGTGGTCGATTATCTGCAGCGCTCGGCCCGGCATATCGCCTCAGCCACCGACGTCGAACAGGCCTACGCCATGGGCGAGGCCGCGGTGAATCTCGCGGTCGAGGGACGTAATGCGGTGATGCCGGTGATCGTACGCAAGTCCGACAAACCCTATCGCTGGGAAGTCGGCATCGCCGAGTTGAGCAAGGTCGCCAATAAAGAGAAGAAGCTGCCGCGCAATTTCATCAGCCGTGACGGCTTCCACATCACCGCCGCCTGCCGACGTTATCTCGAGCCTTTGATCCAGGGCGAGGATCACCCACCATATCGCGACGGCCTGCCCGATTACGTACACCTGAAGAAAGTCCGCGTGCGCAAGCGCCTGCGCGAGACCTTCGATATCAAGGTCTGACGCGGCACCCGTGCGCGTAATGGAATACGAGTAATCGAAAAGGGGGCTTGCGCCCCCTTTTCTCAAGATGCCTGTGCGGCTGTGGCTACAGCAGCGGCGCGATAACCAGGCTGACGATAGCCATCACGTTGATCAAGATGTTCATCGACGGTCCCGAGGTGTCCTTGAACGGATCGCCGACGGTGTCGCCCACCACCGTAGCTTTGTGGACATCCGAACCCTTGCCGCCATGATTGCCCTTCTCGACATACTTCTTGGCGTTATCCCAGGCTCCACCCGCGTTGGCCATGGTCAGCGCAAGCAGCACACAGCCGAGCAGCGCGCCGCCGAGCATGCCGCCCAGGGCCTCCGGGCCGAGCCCAAAGCCCACCACCACCGGCGCCAGGATCGCCAGCAGACCCGGTGGCAACATACGCACCAGCGCCGCCCGCGTGGCGATATCCACACAACGGACCGTGTCCGGTTCCGCCGTGCCCTCGAGCAGGCCGGGGATCTCCTTAAACTGGCGCCGGATCTCCTTGATCATGTCGAAGGCCGCCGTACCCACCGCGTTCATGGTCATCGACGCGACCAGGAACGGGAAGATACCGCCAATAAACATGCCGATCAGCACGATGGGATCGGATATCTCAAGGCTGAAATCCGGATTGTGGTGGCTGATGACCTCGATAAATGCGGTGATGATCGCCAGCGCGGCCAGCGCCGCGGCGCCGATCGCGAAGCCCTTGCCGATCGCCGCGGTGGTATTGCCGACCTCATCCAGCGAATCGGTGATCTTGCGTGTCTCCGGGCCCAGCGCGGCCATCTCGGCGATGCCGCCGGCGTTGTCGGCGACCGGGCCATAGGCGTCGATGGCCATGGTCATCCCCACCGTAGCCAGCATGCCGACGGCGGCGATACCGACGCCATACAGACTGGCCGACTGATCGGCGAAATAGATGATGCCGGCGATGGCCAGGATCGGGACCACGACCGACTGCATGCCGGTCGACAATCCGGCGATGATCACCGTGGCGGGGCCGGTCTCGCCCTCACGCGCGATCTTGCGCACCGGCGGCCCGCCCGTGTAGTACTCGGTGACGAGTCCGATGATCATGCCGCCGACGGCGCCGGCGATGACTGCCATCCACACACCGTTGCCGATGCCGAGGGCGCCGATCACGAACCAGGCGGCGATAATGAACAGAATGGCGGCGCCCAGGGTGCCGACCCGTAGCGCTTTCTCCGGCGGCAGAGCGGTAGCCATGCGCACCATCAGCACGCCGAGCAGCGAGCAGACCAGGCCCGTTGACGACAGCAGCAGCGGCAGGCCCATCAGGCTGGCACGCAGCTCTTCACCATTTAGACTGCCGCCGAGTCGCTCGTTCATCAGCTGTACGCCGATGGTGGATGCGATCGCTATCGAGGCGATCATCGCGCCGCAGTAGGATTCGAAGATGTCCGAACCCATGCCGGCCACGTCGCCGACGTTGTCACCGACGTTGTCAGCGATCACGCCCGGATTACGGGGATCGTCCTCGGGGATACCGGCTTCGATCTTGCCGACCAGATCCGCGCCCACATCGGCGCTCTTGGTAAAGATGCCGCCGCCGACACGCGAAAACAGCGCCACCAGCGAGGCGCCCATGCCGAAGCCGTGGATCGTCTCGGCCGTCTGCGGATCGCCACCGAACAGCAGATAAAGGAAACCGAGTCCGAGCAGACCCATCGAGGCGACCGTAATGCCCATCACCGAGCCACCGTAAAAGGCCACCGACAGCGCTTCACCGGCGCCCTTGTCATGCGCCGCGACCGTGGTGCGGACGTTGGCGCGGGTCGCCGTGTACATGCCGATAAAGCCGGCCAATGACGAGGTCAGCGCACCGACGAAGAACGCCAGCGCAGTATCCCAGCCCAGCTCGGAAAAACCGATAGCCAGGATAACCAGCACCGCCACCGCCCACAGCAGCAGATACTCGCGCCGCATAAATGCCATCGAGCCCTGCTGGATCTTGATCGCGATATCGACGACCTTGCCTTCACCGGCCGGATAGCTCACGACCAGCCGGTAGATGACAAACGCCGCGACCAGACCCACTACGCCCATAATCAACGGTAGTTCGTTGGTGTCCATGATTCCCCTTTCTTTTTTGCCCTGACAGGATGCGGCGCCGAACGCGGATCGAGGACCGCACCGGTGGCGCGCGACCGGACTAACCGCCGGCATTATAGCGGGTGTGTGGCGGGAAAAGCAGGCCGATCAGCGCAGCTGGAGCGCCTCGGGCCGCCCGACGGCGTAACCCTGGATAAAATCCACGCCCATATCGCGAACCATCGAAAACACCGTATCGGTCTCCACGTGTTCTGCGATGACCCGGATCTTCAGCGTGCGTGCCAGTTTGATCATGGCCGCGACCATCGCCTGGCTGACATCGTCGCTGCCCAGGCCGCGGATGATGGCGCCGTCGATCTTCAGATAATCCATCGACAGGTTCTTGAGATTGGCGAAGGAACCGATGCCGCTGCCAAAGTCATCCAGAGCGAACTGACAGCCCATGCCATGGAGCACGGCAATAAAGCGTGCCGCATGGGTCAGATTCCCGATGACGGCCGATTCCCGCACCTCGAAACATATCTGCCTGGGCGCCACGCCACTGTAGTCCAGACACTGGACCACAAAATCGAGGAACTGCGGGTCACCCAGAGTCTGACCGGAAAGATTGACGGTGCAGCTGCGATTGTCTGGCAGCGTCAGCACGCCGCTGCCGATAGCGCCGAAAGTGGTCTGCAGCACCCAGCGGTCGACGTTGGGCATCAGATGGTAGCGCTCCGCGGCCTCCATAAAGTCACCGGGCGTCGCCGAACCACCGTCCTCGTTACGCATCCGCAGCAACACTTCACAGGCCGGGCCCGTGTCCACGCGACCCGCGGCCGACACTATCGGTTGCAGGAACAGCTCGAAGCGATCCTCTTTCAGTGCCCTCTGCAGCCGCTGCAGCCACAGGATCTCGCCGCGCTGGCGGGCGACGGCCTCGTCTCTGGCGGAGTAGACGTGAACCTGGCCCCGCCCCTTCTGTTTGGCGACATAGCAGGCCGAGTCCGCGGCACTCATCAGCTCTTCGAGCGTGCCGCTCTCGTGGCTGATCTCGACCAAACCGATACTGACACCGATATTGAAAATCCGGTCCCGCCACACGAATCGGTAGTCCCGGATCGCCGCCACCACGTCGTCCGCAATCTGCCGCGCCTTCTCCAGCGGGCAGCCGCTCAACAGCATGCCGAATTCATCACCGCCGATGCGGGCGACGATATCGGAATCACGGACCTGATCACGGATCAGGGAAGCGACTTCGCGCAGCATGTTGTCCCCGGCCATATGTCCGCAGGTATCGTTCACCGCCTTGAACCGATCCAGATCCAGATAACACAACACGTGCGTGGACCCACCGGCCCTGGCGCCGGCGATGATCTCATCCAGCCGGCGCTCGAATTCACGCCGGTTGACCAGCCCGGTGAGCGGATCGTGGCTGGCCTGATAGGTCATCTGCCGGGCCAGACCGCGGATCTCGGAGACATCATGCAGCAGCACGACGGCGCCGAAGACCTCACCCTGACCGGCCCTGATCGGCGCCGCGCTGAGTTCGATCGAGTGCTCCTGGCCACTGGTCTTTGACAACATCAGGGTGCGGCGACCAAGGTCGATCCGGGTGCCTTCGCTCAGACAGCGCTGGATCGGATCGCCCAGCGGCTTGCGATCAGCCTCGTCGACGAGGCTGACCAGATCGCTCAAGCGGTTGCCCTCCGCCATATCCAGGCGGCAACCCAGCATCAGCTCTGCAGCACCGTTGGCATAGTCGATACGGCCCTCCAGATCGGTGGTGATCACACCCTCGCCGATAGATTCCAGCGTGTGCCGCGCGAGACTTCGTCCAGCCTCGGTCGCGGCCTCGATGGCGTGTGCCGCGCTCGGTCGCACTACCGTACCCAGTGCCGCCTGGGGTGCGGGGACGGCGAACGGGCGCATCTCAACCCAGTGCGAGCGGTCGTCCGGATCCAGCAACTGCAGGCTCAGCGGCTCACGTCCGGCCTTGCCTTCTAGCCGTCGCGCCAGATATTGATCGAGCGCATCCCGGTATTCCGGATGAGCAAAGTCCCGTAGCTCGCAACCTGCGAGCTGGGTCGAGGGCAGACCGAAAATCCTCGCTGCGCCCGCGTTAGCGAAGAGGATGCGCCGCTCGTGTATCAGTACCGCCTCGTCCATGGACTCGGCCAGTTCGGTAAACAGATTCTGATCCGCCAGCACCACCAGCGGATCGGCTCGCGCTGCCGCGGAGGGCTTGCT
>JBATKC010000416.1:0-2004 GCA_049669065.1 Gammaproteobacteria bacterium | reverse complement strand
GGCCAGGACCCGGCCCAGCCGGAGCCCGCGGAACGCTTCACCGAACGCGCCCGGTCGGCTCAGCGCTGCATGCAGACTCATGCCAACAAACAAGGCCAACAGAGCGGCGATCATCAACGATCCGGCCAGTGCGCCCGGCAATATCCCCACCATCACGCGGATCAGTTCGTCGCCCGCGCCCGTGTCGGCCATCAGCGGCCGCAATTCCGCGATCAGCTGGCCGGCCCATCCCGCGTTGCCCTGGCCGATATTCGCCATCAGCACGCCGGAGAGCAGTAGTCCACCGACGACTGCAACCTGGACGCAGAGGCTCAGCGAGCCCGATCGCCGCAACAGTCCCGCCAGCGCCAGCGCCGGAGCCCACAGTACCAGCGCTGCAAACAGCGCCGTGGCGGGCGGCGAACCGCCGACCCAGCCGGCAAGCAACAAAATCAGCAAGCCCATGGCGGCTGCGTTCCAGCCAGCGGCGCTGCCGCGCTTGAGGGCGGCAAGCACCAGTACACCGGAACCGAGGATCCCGAGCAGCGGTATCAGGGCCAGCGCACCGGCCACAAGCCCGGCCCGATAGCCCCGCCCGATGACCCATTCGGCGAACTGCTTCATGGGGTCGGCAGCCGGATCAGCATGGAAGCTCAGTGACAGTCGGTATAGGGCAGCAGCGCCAGATAGCGCGCGCGCTTGACCGCGGTCGCCAACTGTCTCTGGTAGTTGGACTTGGTACCGGTGATCCTGCTGGGCACGATCTTGCCGGTCTCGGTCACGTAGTTCTTCAGAGTGGCGAGATCCTTGTAATCGATCTCCTTCACCCCTTCGGCGGTAAAACGGCAGAATTTTCTGCGGCGGAAGTAGCGGGCCATGTTGCTTGTCCTCTGCGTGCTGTTCGGGGGAACCGGCGTCAGGCCGATGCGGCCTTGTCGGCCTTGTCGGCCTTGTCGGCCGTGTCGTCATCGTTCCCGGCGGTCTCTGAATCCGTAGCCTTCTCGCCCTCATTCGACGGGGCAGCGGTCTTCGGCTGCTCATCGCGAGCGGGTCTGCCACGACCGTTATCATCGTCGCGGCGGCGCGACCCGGCGCGCTCCTCGGACTCACCGCTCTTGGCCATCGGTGACGCTTCTGTGACCGCCTCGTCGCGATGGATCACCAGGTGGCGCAGCACCGCATCGTTGAAACGGAAGGTCCCAAGCAGCTCGTCGAGCGCAGTCTTGCTGCACTCCACGTTGAACAACACATAGTGCGCTTTGTGGATCTTGTTGATCGGAAAGGCGAGCTGGCGTCGGCCCCAGTCTTCCTGGCGGTGGATGTTGCCGCCATCGGCTTCGATGATGCCGCGATAGCGCTCGACCATCGCCGGGACCTGCTCGCTCTGGTCCGGATGGACCAGGAATACGATTTCGTAATGACGCATATTTTCCCCTTTCGGTTTGTAGCTACCCGCTGGCGTCGGCCGCGGTGCAGCAAGGAGGCAAATTGTGGTTCTTGCCGGGCAGGACCCGGTTAATAGCCGATGAATGCTACTGGAGCGGCGCCTTCCAGGCAAGGGGCTATCCGCTGCGAGTCCGGGCGGCCAGCACAAAATACAGACAGACACCGGTTGCCACCGACACGTTCAGGCTCGACACGCTGCCCGCCATGGGCAGGCGTACCAGCAGGTCGCAATGCTCGCGGGTGAGCCGGCGCAGACCCTTCCCCTCCGAGCCCATAATCAGAGCCAGCGGCCCGGACAGATCGGCCTCGAACAGGCCCTGCGGCGCCTCGCCGTCGGTGCCCACGCGCCGGATGCCCCTGTCCCCGAGCATGCGCAGAGTCCGGGCCAGGTTCGTCACCTGGACAAAGGGCACTGTCTCTGCGGCGCCGCTGGAGACCTTGCGCGCGGTGGCGGTGAGTCCGGAGGCACGATCGCGCGGCGCGATCACAGCATCCACACCGGTGGCGTCGGCGGTGCGCAGACAGGCGCCGAGGTTGTGAGGGTCCTGCACCCCGTCGAGAATCAACAGCAGCGGCGAC
>JBATKC010000415.1:0-1948 GCA_049669065.1 Gammaproteobacteria bacterium | reverse complement strand
GCCTGGTACGCCAGGCCGTCGCGCTGATCCTCCACCATCCGCAGGCCGCGGCCACCGCCAATCTCCCGCAGGGGCTGGCCAAGGTGGACTTCAAAGGCATCCCGCTGCTGATGGAACTCCTTGAAATTTCAGTATCAAACCCAGATATAAGTCCGGCAGGGCTGCTCGAGCGCTGGCGTGGCCGGCCGGAGCAACCGCATCTGCTGCAGCTCGCCGCCAGCGAAGCCCTGGTCACCAGTGAGGCGGCGCCAACGGTGCTGGCCGATATCCTGATTCGCCTGGTCGAGCAGGCGGGTCCGGAGCGCAGGATCGAGCTGCTGCTGGACAAGGCTCGCGGCGAGGGGCTGGATGAGATCGAGAAAGATGAGCTGCGGGCGCTGCTCCGGCGGAGCGACGCCGGCGCCGCCGGCGAGAACAAAGCCGCAGAATAATGTAGAGAGAGGCGCGCCAGCCTGCTATACTGGTGCGTTCGTTCGCCTGATATTGAGGGTCTTTGCGTGACCGAAAAACGAGCCATCGTTCCCGAGGACAAGCAGTCGCAGCTGAAGCTGCTCATCGCCCGCGGAAAAGAGCAGGGTTACCTGACTTATGCCGAGGTGAACGACCACCTGCCCAATGACATCGTCGATCCCGAACAGATCGAGGATATCGTCAACATGATCAATGACATGGGCATCACGGTCTATGAGAAGGCCCCCGATGCGGAAGAACTCCTGCTGACGGACTCCGCGGTCTCAGGCAACGACGATGACGACACCGAAGAAGCGGCGGCGGCGCTTGCCACCGTGGACAGCGAATTCGGCCGTACCACCGACCCGGTGCGCATGTACATGCGGGAGATGGGTACCGTCGAACTGCTCACCCGGGAAGGCGAGATCCGCATCGCCAAACGCATCGAGGAAGGGCTGCAGCAGGTCCGCCGTGCCTTATCGTTGTTCCCCGGCACGCTGGATCTGCTGATCGGCAGCTATCAGGCCGCCGTCGCGGGTCAGGGACGGATCCTCGATATCGTTACCGGCTTTATCGATCCCGATCTGGCTGACCAGGAAGTCAAAGCCGCCAACGGCAAGAAGAACGAGGCCGACGAGGAAGGCACCGCGCCGGACGGTCCGGATCTGGAGGAACTGGCAAAACGGATGGCCAGGATCCGGCGCCTGCACAGGCAGGTCATCAGCGGCATGCAGAAATCCGGCAGTCGGGACAGCAAGGTGCTCAACACCCGTGGCAAACTCACCGACGAGTTCCTGGAGCTAAAACTGGCGCCGAAGCATTTCGAGATCCTGGCGGTCAACCTGCGCCGGACCATCGCCCATGTGCGTTCCCAGGAACGCCAGATCATGCAGATCTGTATCCGCGGCGCGGGCATGCCACGCAAGGACTTCATCGCCAGCTTCCCGCAGAACGAGACCAATCTGGACTGGCTGGACAAGCATATCCGGGCCAAGCGCAAGCACTCGTCTCAGCTGTCCAAACTGCGGCCGGAAATCGAACGCTGTCAGCGCAAGCTGATCGCTGTCGAAGAAGACAGCGGCCTGAGCATCCACGAGCTCAAAGAAATCAGCCGGCAGATGTCCATCGGCGAAGCCAAGGCGCGTCGGGCCAAGAAGGAGATGGTCGAGGCCAACCTGCGTCTGGTGATCTCGATCGCCAAAAAGTACACCAACCGTGGCCTGCAGTTCCTGGACCTGATCCAGGAGGGCAACATCGGGCTGATGAAGGCGGTCGACAAGTTCGAATACCGCCGCGGCTACAAGTTCTCGACTTACGCGACCTGGTGGATCCGCCAGGCCATCACGCGCTCGATCGCCGATCAGGCCCGCACCATCCGTATCCCGGTGCACATGATCGAGACGATCAACAAGCTCAACCGTATCTCGCGTCAGATGATTCAAGAGATGGGCCGAGAGCCGACCCCGGAGGAGCTTGCCGAGCGCATGGAGATGCCCGA
>JBATKC010000414.1:0-2000 GCA_049669065.1 Gammaproteobacteria bacterium | reverse complement strand
TTCAAGGGTCGGCCCAGCCAGTAATTACTGGCGCTCGGTCTGGCACTACGACGCCAAGAAAAATGTGCTGTTGGCGGCGGGCAAGTCGAAGGACGGTTCCGGACATGGCACTCACGTCTCATCGATTATCGCCGCCGACTATCCGTATGAGCAGCACGGATTCTATGGCATTGCGCCGAGTGTTGACCTGATCTCCGTCGGCGCGTTCGACAAGCACGGTCAGGGCACATATCTGGATGTGATCAGGGGCATCGACTGGGTGATCCGCTACCGCGAGAAACTCAATATCCGCGTGCTCAACCTGTCATTGAGCGCGGACGTCCATTCCTTCTACTGGGATGACCCGCTGAATCAGGCGGTGATGGCGGCCTGGGAAGCGGGCATCGTGGTGGTGGCGTCGGCGGGCAATCGTGGCCCGGATGCCATGACCATCGGCGTGCCCGGCAACGTGCCCTACATCATCACCGTCGGCGCGATGACTGACAACTACACGCCTTATCAGCCAGAAGACGACTATCTGGCGACCTTCTCGTCGGTGGGCCCGACCTACGAAGGCTTTATCAAGCCGGAAATATTGGCGCCGGGCGGACACATCGAAGCGATGATGCCCGACGACGCAGAGATCAAAGTGAAGCATGTCCAGTATGACAAGGGCCCGGGTCTGTTCGTGATGTCCGGCACCTCCCAGGCGACCGCAGTCGTCAGCGGGACAGTGGCGCTGATGCTGCAGATGGAGCCGAATCTGACGCCTGACCAGGTCAAATACCGGCTGATGGCGACCGCACGGCCCGCGACCGGTGCAGACGGCTCACTGGCGTACAGCGTATTCCAGCAGGGCGCCGGTCTGATCGACGCTTACGCGGCCGTGCTCGAGTACGACGGCCAGCCGGCGGCAGCCGCCAACCAGGGCATGTCGGTCACTTATGACCTGGACGGGCTACAGCATTACGGCGGGCGCGCCAACCAGGATGAAGACGGCAACTTCTACGTGATGGATCTGGATGGCTATGTCTGGACCGACGGTTATGTCTGGACCGATGGGTTTGTCTGGACCGATGGCTTTGTCTGGACCGACGGCTTTATCTGGACCGATGGTTTTATCTGGACCGACAGCTACATCTGGACCGATGGCTTTGTCTGGACCGACAGCTACATCTGGACCGACGGTCTTAGCGAAGCCGCTTCGATCAACCGTTGGGTTGAGCAGGAATAAGCCGCCGGACGCGCGGAAGTTGGGAGCAAGAATGACCATGCAAGTCATCGATTCTATCTACGGTGTTACGCAGATCGCGCGAGCGGGCGCAGGACGGCGGTCGGTTGTAGTGACGGCCCTCGGCATGGTCGCAACGGCCATGCTGTTGTTCGGCGCGACGCTGGGCCAGGCTTATGGCCAGCAGACGGAGGCGCAACCCATGCGCTTCGAGGGCTACGGCCAGGCCGAGGGACTGTCCCAGAACACGGTGCTGAGCATCGTTCAGGACTCCAGCGGGTTTATGTGGTTCGGGACCGAAAACGGTCTCAACCGCTACGACGGGTACGCGTTTACCGCGTTCCGCCGCGAAACCATGAACCCGGGCTCACTGACCAGTGATTTTGTATTCGATGTGGCCGAAGATTCGAACGGCGATCTTTGGATCGCCACCGATGGCGGCGGGCTGGCGCTGCGCCGCATGGAGACCGGCAACTTCCGCGTCTATCGCCACGACCCGTCGCTGGCCGGGAGTCTGGCGAGCAATAACATACGCGCGCTGAGCATGGCTGACGATGGCGTGCTCTGGATCGGTCATCAGCGTGCAGGTTTGGATCGTTTCGAAATCGACAGCGGCCGCATCACCCACTTCCGTCACCACCCGACGGACCCGGCATCGCTCAACAGCGACTCCGTATTTGCGGTCCATGTGGACCGCGCCGGTGAAGTCTGGGTGGGCACCGATGCCGGCCTGAACCGGCTGAACCCGGCCAGCGGGCGGGTGACAAATTATCAGCATGACCCATCGATC
>JBATKC010000413.1:0-2732 GCA_049669065.1 Gammaproteobacteria bacterium | reverse complement strand
GGCAAGCGTCAATCGCGAGCGCAGGTTGGATTGATCGAACAGGCTGATCGACGCCTGCACGCTCTGGACCATGCCTGATTCCATCGCGACGCTCAGGGCCTCGTTATCTCCCGAGTAGGCGGCACAGCGGATCTTGCCCTGCTCCCTGGCCGCCGCCAGCGCATCGAGAACGCCATTGTCACGCAGCACCTGGGCCGGGCAGGAATGCAGATGCGCCACATCGATACGATCGGTCGCCAATGTAGTCAGCGCCCGGTCGACGCCCAGACGGACACATTCATAAGTCCAGTCTTCGCAGCCGTCGACACCGTAGCCGAGCTTGGTGGATAACAGGAACTCCTCCCGCCGCGACGCGAGATGGCGACCAATCCGCTGCTCCGCAAAACCATAGGATCTGGCTGTGTCGATCAGACCGATGCCCGCATCAAGCACCTGGTTGAGCAACTTTGCCGCAGCGCTCTCTTCGAGACCAGGGTCACCTATCTGCATGGCGCCAAAGCCCAGCGGCGTCACCGACAGCGCTGAGCGACCGAATTGCCGTACCTCCATCAGCTAGGATTCGATGATTCGTGCGACGGTCAACGCGCCGGCTTCAGGTAGATCGTGGCCAGCGGCGGCAGCATGAGTTGTAAGGAATGGGGCCGCCCGTTGGCCGCCGCATCCGTGGCCAGCACGCGGCCTGCGTTACCGACATTGCTGCCGCCGTAGAGCTCTGCATCAGTGTTGAACAACTCGTGATAGGCGCCGCTTTCGGGCACACCGACCGGATACCCATGTCGCACCACCGGCGTAAAATTGGTGACCACGACCACATACTCTTCGCGGTCTGCGGTATAGCGGATAAAACTGAGGACGCCGCTATCCGCCGCCGTGTGATCGATCCATTCGAAGCCCGCTGGCGAGCAGTCCGCCTGACTCAGCGCCGGCTCGTTGACGTAAATGTGGTTCAGATCGCTGACCATGCGGTGAAGACCGCGGTGCAGCGGGTGATCCAGCAGATACCAGTCGAGCTGGGCATCGTGGTTCCACTCGCGGACCTGGCCAAACTCGGCGCCCATGAACATCAGGTTTTTACCGGGATGCCCGTACATAAAACCGTAGTAGAGGCGCAGATTGGCGTGCTGCTGCCATTCGTCACCGGGCATCTTGCCGAGCATCGAGCCCTTGCCGTGGACGACCTCATCGTGGGACAGCGGCAGGATAAAGTGCTCGTCGAATGCATAGACCAGGCTGAATGTCATATCGCCGTGATGGTACTTGCGATAGATCGGGTCCTTGCTCATATAACTGAGCGTGTCGTGCATCCAGCCCATATTCCATTTGTAACCAAAGCCGAGCCCGCCCTCGTAGATGGGTCGTGAGACCTTGGGCCAGGCGGTGGACTCTTCGGCGATGGTCATCACCCCCGCGTGTTCGCGGTGGAGCACGGTGTTCATCTGCCTGATCAGATCGATCGCCTCGAGGTTCTCGTTGCCGCCGTGGATATTCGGCACCCAGTCACCGGCGTTGCGCGAATAGTCGAGATAGATCATCGAGGCGACGGCGTCGACACGCAGTCCGTCGACATGAAATTCCTCGATCCAGAACTGCGCGCTGCTGATCAGGAAGTCGCGCACGAAGGGCCGGCCGTAATCGTAGATAAACGTGTTCCAGTCCGGATGCCAGCCACGCCTCGGATCCGGATGCTCGAATAAGGCGGTGCCGTCGAAATGCGCCAGACCGTGCTCGTCGCTCGGGAAGTGCGCCGGCACCCAGTCGAGGATCACGCCGAGCCCTGCTGCGTGGCAACGATCGACGAAATATTTGAAATCGTCGGGCGGCCCATAGCGGCTGGTCGGGGCGAACATCGAGGTGACCTGATAGCCCCAGGAACCGAGGAAGGGATGCTCCATCACCGGCAGCAGCTCGAGGTGTGTGTATCCGAGTGAAGTCAGATACGGGATCAGTTCGTCCGCCAGCTCCCTGTAGCTCAGGTGGCGGCCGTCATCGTGACGGCGCCAGGAGCCGATGTGGACCTCATAGATCGCCGCCGGGCGGTCATTCCGATAGCCCTCCGCGTCGCGTCGCTCGCACCACGCCTTGTCCTGCCATGTGTAGGCGTCACGATCGTAGACAATCGATGCATTGCCCGGCGGCTGCTCGCAGAAGAACCCGAACGGGTCCGCCTTGGGCGGCAACAGATTGCCTGCGGGCCCCTTGATCTCGAACTTGTAAAGTGTGCCCGCCCCCAGCTCCGGTATAAACAGCCGCCAGATCCCTTCGTGGCTGCTCTGCATCGGATGACAGCGCCCATCCCAGCCATTGAAATCGCCGACCACGCTTATGGATCTGGCCGACGGCGCGAAAACGGAAAACAAGGTCCCGGTAGCCTGCTGACCGGCCTCGTCGGCAAGCTGCAGCAAACGTGCGCCGAGATTGTTGTGCAGCCGGATCGGCTCCGGCTCATGATCGGCGAAAACGTCGCTGCGGAAGGCATAGGGATCCAGCGTTTCGTGGACCTGACCATGACGCGTGATCCGCAGGCGATACGGGAACGGCTTGCGCCGCCGCGGCAACGTGAGCACGAACAGATCAGATTCGGGGAGCCGGGTCATCGGCCCGAGATTGCGGCGGGCCCTTGTGTCGACAACCTCTACCGACTCGGTGTCCGGCTGCCAGACACGGAGCACCAAACCGGGTCCGTCATCACGGCCATGGAGCCCGAGGTGGCTGAGAGGCACCGCACACAAGGC
>JBATKC010000412.1:0-28521 GCA_049669065.1 Gammaproteobacteria bacterium | reverse complement strand
TCATAACCCAGTCGGGTACGGATTCGTGAGCGGCTCCCGCACCACGTCGTCGGGGCGCGGCGACTATGCTTTGATCAAAAGAGGCTCAATAGACTATCTATGGACGCGAGCGCAAACCAGCAGATAGCGCGCAAGCTGGACGAGGCCGCTGAACTCCTCGCTCAACAGGGCGCCAATCCGTTCCGGGTATCCGCCTATCGGAAAGCGGCGAACACCATCGAGAAACTGGACCGGAGCGTGGCCGATATCCTCGATGAGCAAGGGCTGGAGGGCCTGATCGAGCTGCCCACGATCGGCAAGGGCATCGCATCTGCGATCCGCGAGCTGGTAACCAGCGGCCGCTGGAGTCAGCTGGAACGTATGCGCGGCACTCTCGACCCGGAACGCCTGCTGCAGACGGTGCCGAACGTCGGGCCGGTGCTGGCGGCCCACATCCATGGCGAGCTTCACATCGACACTCTCGAACAGCTCGAAGCAGCGGCCTGGGATGGGCGACTCGAGGGTCTGCCCGGTGTCGGCGAGCGCAAACTGCAGGGGATCCGCGCCGCTCTGGCCAGCATGCTGGGGCGCGCCCTGCGACGGGAAACGGGGCACGCCGCCGACGGACCGGATGTAGAACTGTTGCTGCACGTAGATCTGGAATATCGCCGCGCCGCGGAGGCCGGCACGCTGCCTACTATCGCACCGAAACGCTTCAATCCGTCTGGCGAGGCCTGGCTGCCGATCCTGCATACCGAGCACCGTGGCTGGCATTTCACCGCGCTGTTCTCCAATACCGCGCGCGCCCACGAGCTGGACCGGGTACGGGACTGGGTGGTGATCTATTTCTACGACGACAGCCATGAGGAAGGCCAGCACACGGTGGTTACCGAGACCCGCGGGCCACTGACCGGACAGAGGGTGGTACGCGGACGTGAGAGCGAGTGCCGCGTCTGGTATCAGCGCGCCGCCCCCGGCTGACCCTGGCGCCCCGGAGCACACCGCAGCCTCAGCGCCCATACTCAGATAAACATCATGCAATTCAACGCGGAACAAGCCCTGATCCTGGTCGCCCTGCTGCTACCGCTGTTTGGCGTGATCCTCGGCGTACAGTGGTTGCGTCGGGAGCGCAGACGCGAGCAGCGTAAGCGCGAACAGCGCTAGATCCTGCGGTCGAATGGCAAGCCGCCCTGCCCGGCTGGCTCGCCCGGCGCTTGTACGCAGGAAGATCAGCCAGGAGCCGGTGACTCTCAGCGCCCGTCGGCCACGCGGGCGGCGCGGAATTCGCTGGTCTCGCGCCACGCCGGGAATCCGTCGCTGTTGGCCAGCCGGTATCCCAGATCAAAATACAGCTGCGCGTCCTGTACCGCGCCGCTCAAATCCCAGTCAGCGCGATATTCATCCGATGGCTTGTGATAGTGCTCGCGGACATAGGCCGAATCGGCCGGACCGGCATTGAGGAAACTCAGACCGGGCACACCGGACTTGGCCAGGCTGAAGTTGTCCGAGCGATAAAAGTACCCGCTCTGTGGTGACGGATGCGGGCGGACCTGACGCCCTTGCCGCCCAGCCGCCTCCCGCGCCAGCTCGCCCAGCGCCGATTGCTCCAGACCCAGTAGCGTGGTTTCGGCCTCCGGCCCTTTGTGCAACATGATGTCCATGTTGAGCACCGCCACCAGATCGCGGGTCGGGACCGGAGGATTGCGCGCGAAATACAACGAGCCAAGCAGCCCCGATTCTTCGGCGGTGACCGCGGCGAACATCACCGACCGCTTCGGCGGTTGTTCCAGCGCCGCATAGGCCTCTGCGATTTCCAGCAGTGCGGCGACGCCGATTGCGTTATCCGCGGCGCCGTTAAAGATCTGATCACCCTCCAGCGTCGGGTCCATCCCAAGATGATCCCAGTGCGCGGTGTAGATGATGTATTCGTCGGGAAGTTCGCTGCCGGTCAGCTTACCGACCACGTTGTAGGACGCCTGCTCGCGGATGGTGTTGCGGATCTCCACACTGACGGCCTGCTCCAGCGAAACGGGCAGGAAATCCGAATCCAGCGCCGCCCGCTTCATCGCATCGAGATCGAGACCGGCGCGGCCGAACAAACGCTCGGCCACCGCGCGCTGGATCCAGCCCTCGACCGGCGTCCGATCGGCGCCCCCGTTGTCAGTCACCAGATCGAGCTTGGATCCGACGCCGCCATTGCGGACAACGTGCCATCCATAAGCCGCCGGCGCCGTCTCATGGATAATCAACACGCCGTCCGCGCCATGACGGGCGGCTTCCTCAAACTTGTAGGTCCAACGGCCGTAATAGGTCATCGCCGGACCGTTAAACACCTCAGGGTCGCCGGTGGCGAAGCCCGGGTCGTTGACCAGCACCACCGCGGTCTTGCCGGTCCAGTCCACGCCTGCATAGTCGTTGCGGCCATATTCCGGAGCGACGATGCCGTAGCCGGCGAATACCAGATCTGATCCGTTGATGCTGATTTCATCGACGACCCGCTTGGTCCAGACGACAAAGTCATCGCCGTAACGCAGCGATTCGACACCCAGCTCCATAGTGGTCGCGGCGCTGGCGGTGATCTCCACCAGCGGCACCGGTTGCAGGAACCCCTTCTCGCCCGCAGCTTTCAGGCCTGCGGCCGCGAATTCCTGTTCCAGATATTCCAGGGTGCGGGTCTCGCCGCGGGTCATCGGTGCACGACCTTCCATCTTGTCATCGGCGAGAACCGCAGTGCGCCGGGTCATGCCGCCTACATCGATCTGGTTCATGGCCCGTGCGGCATCCTCTTCGCTGACGCCCGCTGCGCTGCCGCGATCCTTGTCCTGGCCGCAGGCGCCCAGCAGCAGCAGCCCCGCGGTCGACAGCAGGGCGACCCGGACCGCCAGCCGGACGACATTCGATGTGTGTTGGCTTTGTTTCATGGCGCGCCATGCTACGCCCGGCGGCGCCACGGCTCAAAGCAGCAAATGCCGGGACGGCGACGCTCGATCAGGTTGGTATGACCATCATCCCGGTAAAGAACGGGTGCAGGAACATGAGAATCACCATCACCACGAGGCCGACCACGACGGTGACCAGATCTTTCGACCACGGCAGCGCCGCTGGCTTTTGCCACGCCCCTTCGCGCCGGCTGATCAACACCATCTCGGCCACGGCCCAGAGACCCATCCCGCCAAACAGGATCAGCGAGCGGATGTCGCCGTTGGCGAACAGATGGCCGATGCCCCAGATCAGGACCGCGGTCAGTTGCGGATGACGCACCACGCGCTTGATGTTGTTGTCGGTCTTGGCGGCGGCAAACAGCACGAACGCGACCGCGACCAGCAGATAGGTCAGATGGCGGCCCCAGACCTGCGGCGGATAGACCAGCGCGGGGATGGTGCCGCGCCAGCCGATCACGATCAGCGCCAGCGAGCTCAGGATCAACAACGAGAACAGGCCGCGGTAACGCTGACCGAGCCGTTCGCTGAGCGCCGCCCGGCGCGCCGGCGCCAGCACCGGGAACAGATGCACCGCAGCCCACAGGGCCACGCCGAGAATTAACAGACTCATCAGCTTGTCTCCGTCATCTTTGGCGTCCTTTGATCATTCGGCGCTGGCGATCGCCGCGCCCTGTACCTGCTCCAGCGCGCGCTCGGCCGCGGCTAACATGGCCTCGGGTCCGACCGGCGCACCGCTGGCCTGTTCCATCCACAGATCCGGACTCAGGCGGCCGATCCGGGACATGCGCTCGAACTCGCCGCCCAGATCACCGGCCCGCTTTACCTGCTGTTCGATCTGCAGCGAGATCATCGCACCGATCGGATAATCCGGCAGATACAAGCGGCTGTGGATCATGTGCGAGTAGATACCCAGGAGGGTGACATCCCGCTGCCCGAACACCGGCGCAAAATACGCGTTCCAGACGTCCTTTGCTATGGTCAGCGTGGCCCGTTTGAGTGCCGCCGGGGCGGCATCCGGATTCGCGTACATCCAGTGCCAGACGCGCATGTCCACCAGCGCCACCGCGCCGATTTCAGCCGCGCCCCAAAAATCATCGAGGACCTGCAGCGCCTGGCTGGTCGCATCCGGCTCCGAGAGTCCGAGCAGCTCCAGGTCCCGAGCCTGGAATACGAAGGCCAGCGCCTCGGTGAACGCTGTGTTGGGGACACCCTGTAGCGAGTAATGATCGATCTCGTAGAGCGAGATGGTCTGTTCGACGTTATGGCCCATCTCATGGACCGCGATGTTGTAACCCTTGTAGTCCATGCCCTCGGGACCGACCCGGGTGCGCAGGTGGGATTTGGCGCCACGCATGGCCGCGCCCCAGGCATGACCGGATCCCCGTGCCGGCTCGACCACGATCTTTGTCGCGAACGCCTCTGCCCTTTCCGGACTGAAGCCCAGGTCCCTGAGCAATCTGGGCATATCCGCCTCGTAGGCGCCGGCATCCGGATAACGCTTGCGCGTGATGGCGTCCAGCTCCGCTTCACTGTAGGTGCCGCGCGGCTTGAATCCGTTGTACCAGATGTCGAAGGGTTCCAGCGGCCGGCCCAGCCGGCTGGAGATCAGCGCCGCGACTTCGGCGAACATCGGCGAGGCAAGGATCTGCTCCAGCATCGCCTCGACGCGCTGCTCAGGGATCTCCCGGTCCTGCTTGAATCTACGATCGATATGGGTCGGTGCCGTGGGCGAATATTGATCCAGCTGCTGCATCGCGTGGAATTGGTCCAGCAGGACCGCATACCGGGTGTCTGGCTCCGGCGCGTTGCTCGGCATAGTGTCGGCGTCTACCGGCCGGTCGGAATCCGTCACCGCCGCCACGGTGACCTGGTTGGTGTAGGGATCCCAATCCACGGTCGGGTTGTCGATCACGGTCTCGGGGATGGTCTGATCGACGATCCGCTCCATCACGCGCTGGATCATGCGTTGTCTGGGCAGGCCATCGGCTTCGCTGTAGTCGGCCTTGATCTGATCCCGCAGATTCCAGTGCGAGAGCAATTTCATCTTCGCCGGGAACGGCCGACGGCCCTGATCATCCAGCAGATGATGCATCCAGATGTTGTAGTCGGCGATGTACTGGTCGGCCCGGGTGTCGGCGGCCGCGATCGCCTGGTTGACCGCGGCCGGCACGCGGCTCGAGAACCGCTGCGCCAGGCGGGTTTCAGCCCATTGCCGTCGTGTCCAGTCATCGCCCTCAGACAGACGCTGCTCGAGCGTGGTCAGCGGGAAGTTCAGCAACACGGTCAAGGCCAGCTTGTTGGCAAACCAGTCCTGGTTGAAATGCGAGCCCGGGCTGTAGCCCGCCGAAATGCGATCGAAGGGCAGGATCGGCCCCAGCTCCAGGTCGGTCTGTCGGCGCATGGCCAGCACGATCTGGTTGACGTTGCCGTCGAACTGTTCCAACAGATACTCGAAACGCGCAAACATCGCGTCCAGGGTTGGTTGATCAGCGGCGAAATTGGCGCGGACAAACTGTTCGAACACCGCCCGGTCGCCATCCTCCTGGCGCCAGAATCCGGCCACCTGAGCCAAACCGCCCTTGATCCGGCGGGCCTGTCCGGCGCCGTACCCGGCGATCATCGACTGCTCCAGTGCTGCCACCGCGCCGGGCATCCAGTCAGGGGTGCCGGCCGCGTCCATCGCCTGCGCCTGCGGGCTCAGTACAAAGACCGCCATCAGCACGGTCTTTCGGATCAGATTCATAATGTATCTCCAGTTCATTGCCGCCGGCCAGCACCCCACGGTGGACGCTTGCAGGCATCCGGCAGGCGGCTACATTATCAGACCCGCTGCGCCCCGTCCTCGCGCGCGGCGGTCAGCCGTCACAACCAAGTGACGTCAACATCCGACTGGAAAACCGGGCTGCCGACTGCCACGCTTGAAGTAGGCGTTCCGACTAAATCTGGCCGGGACCACAACGCCGGAGAACCTTAAAATCTCCGGCCGACTCGGGGGTGTCCGATGAAGACTGTCTTCGTTAACCCCGAGCGGTGCGTCGGCTGCCGTCAGTGCGAATTCGCCTGCGCGGTTGAGCACTCCTTGAGCCGCGATCCGACCCAAGCCGTGTTCGAGATCCCGACACCCCGCCCGCGGATTCACGTATCGCCAGGGCGTGCCTACGCCACGTCCTTCCCCAATAAGTGCCGCCACTGCGATCCGGCGCCCTGCGAGCAGGTCTGCCCGACCGGGGCGATCAGCCGGGATGCTGAACGCGGCCTGGTGCTGGCCGATGCACACCGGTGTATCACCTGTGCCATGTGCGCCATGGTCTGCCCGTTCGACGTCATCACCTTCCACGAACTCGGCGATGGCATGCCGCTTAAGGTGGTCGCCATCAAATGCGACGGCTGTGTCGAGCGCATCGAAGCGGGCCAAACACCGGCCTGTGTCGAAGCCTGCAAGACCGACGCGCTGGTCTTTGGCGAACTCAACGAATTAATCGAGGCGGGCCGGGCCCGGGACACCACCGCGCTATTGTCCGCCGCCGCGGCCGCGCCATCAGCAGCGCCTGCCATGCCGGCGAGTATCGCCGGTTGGCGCGCCTGGGGCGAAGCGGCGGTCCATCTGAACGAGGGGGTGCATCATGGCCACCACTGACAACACGCGTCAGCTGAGTATCAACAACGACGCGCGCGCGATGATCATGCGCGCCCGCGAAGAAGGCGTCGAGACGGTATGGGATCGACTCGCTGCCCAGCAACCACAATGCGGCTACTGTGCGCTCGGCGTCAGCTGCCGCAACTGCGCGATGGGCCCCTGCCGGGTCGACCCGTTTGGCGAAGGGCCACAGAAAGGTGTCTGCGGCGCGGATGCCGATGTGATCGTCGCCCGCAACCTCGGCCGCACCATCGCCGCCGGCGCCTCCGCCCATTCTGACCACGGGCGCGACATCCTCGAGGTGTTCGCGGAACTGGCCGCGGGCGAGACCAGCGGCTACGAGCTGCGGGACGAGACCAAGCTCAGGAATCTGGCCGAGGAATGGGGCATCGATCCCGAGGCCAAGAAACCGCAGCAGATCGCGCACGAACTGGCCACGGCGATGATGGAGGAATTCGGCATCGTCAAGGGCCGCCTCAGCTTCGCCGACCGCCTGCCCGAGCAGCGCACCAAGCTGTGGAACGATCTCGGCATCAGCCCGCGCGGCATCGATCGCGAGAACGTGGAGATGCTCCATCGCACCCACATGGGCGTGGATAACGACTATGTGAACACCTTGCTCCATGGCTTGCGTACCAGCCTCTCCGATGGCTGGGGCGGTTCCATGGTGGCGACAGAGTTGTCCGACGTGATGTTCGGCACACCGATGCCGGTGCGCTCGAAGGTCAACCTGGGCGCGCTGCGGCCCGAATGCGTCAATATCGCGCTGCACGGCCATAACCCGCTGCTGTCAGACGTCATCATGCAGGCGGCAGAGGACCCGGAACTGGTCGCGCTGGCCCACGAATTGGGCGCCGAAGGCATCAACCTGGTCGGCCTGTGTTGCACCGGTAACGAGCTGCAGATGCGCAAGGGCCTGCCGATGGTCGGCAATCATCTGATGCAGGAGCTGGTGCTGCTCACCGGCGCGCTGGACGCGATGGTGGTCGACTATCAGTGCATCATGCCGTCGGTCACCGATGTAGCGAAATGCTTCCACACCGTGGTCATCTCGACTGCCGACAAGGCCAAGTTCACCGGCGCGACGCATGTCTCGTTCGACCCCCATCGGGGTCTCGAGATCGGCAAGCAGATCGTGCGCATGGGCGTCGAGGCCTTCGACAATCGCAACCCCGAGCGGGTGCGTATCCCCGAGGGCACGGTAGAGATGATGGCCGGATTCTCGGTCGAAGCGATCCTCGGCGCGCTGGGCGGCACGCCCGAGCCGCTGGTCGAGGCGATCAAGGCCGGCAAGATCCGCGGCGCCGTCGCCATCGTCGGTTGCAATAACCCGAAAGTGCCGCAGGACTTTGGTCACGTGACCCTGGCCAAACGGATGATCGAAAACGACATCCTGGTGCTGGTCACCGGCTGCTCTGCCGTGGCCAACGGCAAGGCCGGTCTGATGCTGCCGGAGGCGGCCGAGATGGCCGGCCCGGGTCTGAAGGAAGTCTGTCAGGCGCTCGGCATCCCGCCGGTGCTGCATATGGGCTCCTGCGTCGACAACACGCGCATCCTGGTGCTGGCCGCGGCCCTCGCCCGCTTCCTCGGCGTCGACGTGTCGCAGCTGCCACTGGCCGGCGCCGCACCCGAATGGTATTCGGAGAAAGCCGTGTCGATCGGCGCCTATGTGGTGGCCAGCGGTATCGACACCGTGCTCGGCGTGCAGCCGGCGATCTTCGGCAGCCCCAATGTGGTCAAGCTGTTGGCCGAGGGGCTGGACGACGTGGTCGGCGCCAAGTTCGCGGTCGAGCCCGACCCGGAGAAGGCCGCGCTGCTGATCAGGCGGCATATCGAGGCCAAACGCAAGGGTCTCGGGCTGAGTTGTCTCGAGCCCGAAAATATGACGGCGCAAGCCGCCTGACAGACACGGTCGTGGAGGGCTCGCCATGTGCGAACACGAAGGACTGCACGGACAACACGGTCACCAGCATGGTCACGGACCCGGCCTGCCCGAGAATGCCTGCCCGGAGGATTTCCGGGTCGTGATCACGGGCAAGGGCGGTGTCGGCAAGACCAGCCTGACCGCACTGCTGGCCAGGATGCTGGCGCGGCGCGCCTGGCAGGTCCTCGCGCTGGACGCCGATCCACAGATGAACCTGCCCTATGCGCTCGGCCTGCCGTTCGAGCAGGCCGCGCGGCTGGTGCCACTCAGCGACAACGCCGATTACGTGGAAGAAAAGACCGGCGCCCGGCCCGGCGAGGGCTGGGGCCTGTTCTTCCGTCTCAATCCGCAGGTCGACGATGTGGTGGCGCGCTTCGGCGTGATGGCGCCGGACAATGTCCGGCTGCTGGTGATGGGCAACACGGTGCAGCCGGCGGCGGGTTGTCTGTGTCCGGAGAACGCGCTGCTGGCGGCAGTGGTCAACGCCATCGGCCTGCGCCATGGCGAAGCGATCCTGATGGACACTCAGGCAGGATTTGAGCACTTTGGCCGCGCACTGGCGCGGGGCTTCCGCCATGCGGTGGTCGTCGCCGATCCCACATTCAACGGCCTGCAGGCAGCGCTGCATGCGGCGCGCCTGGCCATGGACCTGGATATCGGCAGCATCCATCTGCTGATCAACCGGGTACGCGACGATAGCGACTACGAGCAAGCGCTCGAACGCATCGAGACGCTTGGGGGGTTCCCGTTCAGTAGCCGCCACCGCGTACCCCTCGACGACTTCATGCTCCGCTGCGAGCCGTCTATCGAGCCACTGCTGAATGCGGATCGGGCACCGCTCGATGGCACTTTGGACGGGCTTCTCGACGTATTGCTGGAAGACCAGGAGGCACTATGGCAAGCCGCATCCTGATATTGGGCGCCGGACCGGCGGGGATTACTGCCGCCGAACGGCTGCGAGAGCTGGAATCGACGACTGGCCCGAGACTGGATATCAGCATGGTCTCGGCCGAGCCTTTCCCGCCCTACGCGCCGCCGGCGATGGCCGATCACTTCATGCACGGCGGCGAGCATCGCCTGTTCTGGAAGGGCCGCGATATCGTCGACCGCCTCGGATTGAGCTATCACGCAGGGGCGCGGATTGATCGGGTCGATACCCGGCGCCGGCGCGTGGTGCTGGACGATGACAGCGTGCTCGATTACACGCAGCTGATCATCGCCACCGGCAGCCGCCTCTATGCGCCGCTGCGCGGTTATCAGCTACCAGGCGTGTACAACTTCAAGTCGCTGAGCGCGGCACGCGACCTCATCGCGCACGCGCGGACTGGCAAGGTGCAGCGGGCGCTCGTGGTCGGCGCCGGCTTTATCGGCGTCGAAGTGGCGCTGCTGCTCGCGGATCTGGGCGTCGGCGTGCTGATGCTGGAGAAAAAAGATCGGGTCATGCCGCGGATGTTGGACCGGGAGAGTGCGGCGATCGTACTTGAGGCGATGGTCCGCCGCGGCATCGACGTGGAGACGGGCGTCGAGGCGGCCGCCTTCTGCGGCCGGCGCAAGGTCACGCGTATGCGGCTGGAGAACGGCGACCACGTCAAGGCCGATGCGTATGTTGCGGCCACTGGGGTCAAACCCAACATCGAGTTTCTCGAAGGCTCCGGCATCGAGACTGACTGGGGTGTGATCGTCGATGATGCGCTGGCCACCAACGTGCCCGGCGTCTGGGCTGCGGGCGACGTGGCGGAGACGCGCGATCGCGTCACCCGCAGACGCTATGTCCACGCCATCTGGCCCAATGCCGTTGCTCAGGGCCGCGTCGTCGCCGAACGTCTGCTCGGCTTCGACACGGTTTATGCCGGCGCCGAGTCGATGAACAGCCTGCGTCATCTCGACGTGCCGCTGATCGCGGTCGGAGCCCGTGACGGGGAGGACACGCTGCGTGTTGCCAGAGATGGATGGCTACGCAAGATCTTTGTCGAGGACGGCAAGATCGTCGGCTTCAGACTCGCCGGCAACATCAGCGGGGCCGGCTTCTATCGCTCGCTAATGTTGCGCGGTGTGGATATCCGCCGCTTTGGTCCGGATCTTGCCGAGCCCGGTTTTGGCCTCGGCCAGCTGGCCATGGTGGCACCGGAGGTGGCGGTCCGGACTTGAAACGCTGCGGGTCTGATCAAGCGGCGCTGCACTGCCCGGTGGCTGCGCCGGCGGGAACGCAGCGAAGGTTGTGACATGCTTGCGGCAGCGATCGCCCTGTATGAACGGTTGGTCCTCGGCCGACCGGTCGCTGCGCTGCTGATCACCAGTCTGTTGGTGGGTCTGTTTGGCTGGTTCACGCCACAATTCCGGCTCGATGCCTCGGCCGACTCGCTGGTGCTCGAACACGATCCTGATCTCCGTTACTACCGCTCGATCCGGGCCCGCTACGGTACTGACGATTATTTGATCGTCACCTACAGCCCGCATGCAGAGCTGTTCAGTGCGGATGTCCTCGCGGATCTGCGCCTGCTGCGCGATCAGCTGGCGGCTCTGGAGCGCGTGGATCAGGTGGTCAGCCTGCTCGATGTGCCGCTACTGGAGAGTCCGCCGCTGGACCTGCGAGAGCTGCCGGAAGGGATCCGCTATCTGGAGCAGCCCGAAGTCGACCGGGCCAGCGCCCGGCGCGAGCTGATCCACAGCCCGCTATACCGCAAGCTGATCATCAGCCCCGACGGCCGCACCACCGCGCTGCGTGTCGATTTCGTGCTCGACGAGACCTACCGGGATCTGCGCGACCGACGCGACCACCTGCGCGAGCAGGAGCTGAGCGGGGAGCTCGATGCGCCTGCAGCCGCAGAACTGGCGGTCGTCAGCGAGGCATTCCGCGTCCATGCACAGACCCTGTTGGAGCAAGAACGTCGTGACATCGCGGCGGTACGTGAGGTGATGGCCAGACACACCGACACGGCGAGTCTGCATCTGGGCGGCGTACCGATGATCGTGGCCGACTCGATTGCGTTTATCCGCCACGATCTGCTGGTGTTCGGCATCGCGGTTGTGGTCTTCCTGGTGTTGATCCTCGCGATCGCGTTCGGCAAGGCGCGCTGGGTGTCGTTGCCGCTGCTGACCTGCGCGGCTACCGGGATCGTGATGGTCGGTTATCTCGGGCTGGTGGACTGGCGGGTGACGGTGCTGTCATCGAATTTCCTGTCGCTGCTGCTGATCCTGAACCTCGCACTAACGCTGCACCTGATCGTCCGCTATCGCGAGCATCACCGTAACGATCCGGATGCGGATCAGCTCACGCTCGTCAGCCGCACCGTGCGCAGCAAGACTGTAGCCTGTCTGTATACCGCGCTGACCACCATGGTCGCCTTTGGATCTCTGCTGGTCAGCGGCGTGCGACCGGTGATCGACTTCGGCTGGATGATGACCCTGGGCCTGGTGGTGGCGTTTCTGCTCTCGTTCGTGCTGCTGCCGGCCGGCCTTATGCTGCTGACGCCCGGGGAACCATCCCCCGGCCACGATCTTACCGATCGGATTACCGCTTTCTTCGCCCGGCTGATCCACCGTCACAGCCGCGCCACGCTGGCCGTCTTCGCATTGGCCACCGTCGTATGCGTCATCGGTGCGACGCGTCTGACGGTGGAGAATCGCTTTATCGACTATTACAAACAGTCGACCGAAATCTATCAGGGGATGGGGCTGATTGACCGCGAACTCGGCGGCACCACGCCGCTGGACGTGATCATCGATGCGCCGTTAGGCACCACGGACCTGGATATCGGGCTCGCGATTGCGGAGGACGATGCCTTCGCCCAGGCCCTGGCCGCCGAATTCGAGCAGGAATTCGCCGATGAAACCGGCGGCATCACGTCGACCAGTTACTGGTTCAACAGCCACAAATTGCCGACTGTCGCGCGGATCCACGACTTTTTGGACGGCCGTCCGGAGACCGGCAAAGTGTTGTCCCTAGCCACTGTCGCCGAGGTGCTCAACAAGCTTGATGCGGCGCTGCCGGATGACGATTTCCTGTTGTCCATCGTCTACCAGCGGCTTCCGGATACGGTCAGGGCAGACCTGATCGAACCGTATCTCTCGGCCGACGGTGACCAGCTGCGCTTTGCGCTGCGGGTGTTCGAATCGGATCCGACGCTGCGCCGTCAGCAGCTGCTGGACGCGATCCGCTCATACCTGACCGGGGATCTGGGCCTGGCGCCGGAGCAGGTACATCTGACGGGCATGCTGGTGCTCTACAACAACATGCTCAAGAGCCTGTTCCGCTCACAGATCCTTACCCTGGGCGCGGTGTTCATCGCCATCCTGATCATGTTCATGCTGCTGTTCCGCTCGCCGCGGCTGGCGCTGATCGCGCTGGTGCCGAATGTGGTCTCAGGCATATTCGTGCTCGGCCTGATGGGCTGGCTACGCATCCCCCTGGACATGATGACCATCACTATCGCTGCTATCACTATCGGCATATCGGTGGACGACACCATCCATTACGTCTGCCGATTCCGCAACGAGTTCGCGATCGACCGCGACTACTGGCCGGCGATACATCGCTGCCACGGGAGTATCGGTCGCGCGATGTACTACACCACCGTGACCATCACGATGGGATTTTCGATCCTCGCGTTGTCCAACTTCGTGCCCACGATCTATTTTGGTCTGCTTATCGGTTGCGCAATGATCGTGGCGCTGCTGGCAGACCTGACCCTGCTGCCTGCGCTATTGGTGGTTTGCCGTGGCGGCCGCGGTACGTTCAGGGCTGCAGATCTCCGGACTTCGGCGATGCAGGCCGCGAACAGTCCTGAAGCCGCATCACGCTAGCGCCGGGAATGGCTGATTTCCCTGACATCAGAAGCACTTGCTCCATCCCAGGGCCCGGGAAAAAGCCCGGCCTCCCTGTCCGCGGCACACGCCCATGCCGGCACTGACCTGCGGTCGCTGTCTCGCAGATGCGCTGTCGATGCAACCTCCGAACGGTCGACCCAGGCACACTCTTGTATCCACGCGGGTTGGATGCGCTAGGATTCGTGTATGAGCGATCATCGACTCTCCAAGACCCGGATGCTATCGGGCTGGCAGTGCGCCAAGCGCCTGTGGCTGGACGCCCATGAACCGGGCGAGGCGGTGGTCTCGCGCGAGACGCTGCGCGCGTTTGCCAAAGGTCATACGGTCGGCACAACCTGCCACACGCTGTTCCCGGGCGGCCTGCTGATCGGCGGTGATCGCACGACTCCGCCTCAGGCCGTTGAGGAAACCCGCAAGGCGCTGGCAGGCCACGACGCGGTGACCTTGTTCGAGGCTGCGTTCTTGCACCAGGGTGTATTGGTCCGGACTGACGTGCTGGTGCGCAATGCGCTCGGCGATCTGCGGCTGATCGAGGTCAAGGCCGCCACCGGTGTGAAGCCCTATCACTACATCGATTGCGCCATCCAGGCCTGGGTGCTCGCCGGGCTCGGGCTGCACCCGACACGGATCGAACTGGCTCACGTCAATAACGCGTTTGTCTATCACGGCCAGGATGATTACAGCGGTCTGCTGGTGTTCCAGGACGTGACCGACAAGGTCGCGCCGATGCTGGAGCAGGTGCCGAACTGGGTGGACGAATTTGTCGATGTGCTAAACGGCGAACGGCCGCCGATCGATATCGGACCCCAGTGCAATAACCCCTATCTGTGCCCGTTCCTGGACTACTGCACCCCGCCCCAACCCGACTATCCAGTCAGCTGTTTGCCCGGGGGTGGCAAGAGCGTGTGGCAGTTGCGCGCCGCCGGCGTCGAGGACATCCGCGATATACCCGCCGGCACCCTCGGCAGCGAGCTTCAGGAATGGGTGCGCAGGGTCACCATCGACGGCAAACCGGAGCTCAAGCCCGCGGCGGCGGCCGAGCTCGGCACGCTGGGATGGCCGCGCTATTTCTTTGATTTCGAGACCGTCGACTTCGCGGTGCCGATCTGGCCCGGCACCCGGCCCTATCAGGCGCTGCCGTTCCAGTGGTCCTGCCATGTCCAGCACGAAGACGGCCGGATCGAACACCGTGAATTCCTCGCCGACGCCAGCGGACCGCCGATGCGCGCCTGCGCCGAAAGCCTGATCCTGGCGCTGGAGAGCGCGGGCCCGATCTTTGTCTATACCGGTTTTGAACAACGGGTGCTCAAGGATCTCACCAACCTGTTCCCGGATCTGAGCGACGATCTGAATGCCATCGTCGACCGGCTTTACGATCTGCATCCGCTGACCCGGGCCACCTACTACCACCCGGACATGAAGGGTTCCTGGTCGATCAAGGCAGTGCTGCCGACCCTGACCGGCGAACCAGGAGCGCGCGGGCCGGACTATGCAAAGTTAGGCGAGATCCAGGAAGGCACGGCCGCCTCGGAGGCATTCATCGAGATGCTCGACCCGGTGACCAGCGATGACCGGCGCCGGTCGCTGCGCTTGGACCTGCTGGCCTATTGCGCACTCGACACCGAAGCGCTGGTGATGCTTGCCCAGGCCCTTGCCGGGGCCTGAATGCAGAGATCCAAATCCAACGCAAACTCAGGATTCGCCCCATGATCACAGTGCATCACCTCGAGAACTCCCGCTCACAACGCGTGCTCTGGTTACTGGAGGAGCTGGGCCTCAAGTACAAGATCAGGCAATACAAGCGCGATCCGGTAACCATGCTGGGTCCGGACTCTCTCAAGAAAATCCACCCGCTGGGCAAGTCCCCGGTCGTGGTGGACGACGGCCGCGTGATCGCCGAATCCGGGGCGATCATCGAATATCTGGTCGGCCGCTATGACAAAGGCAAGCTGGCCCCACCGGCGGACAGCGACGCGCGTCTGGCTTACACCTACTGGCTGCACTACGCCGAGGGCTCGCTGATGCCGGTGTTGCTGTTAAAGCTTGTCTTCGACCGGCTCGCCAGCCCGCCGATGCCGCTGTTGATGCGGCCGGCGGCGGCGCTGATCGCGATGGGCGTCAAGGGCAAGTTCGTGGCGCCGCGGCTCAAGGACCAGCTCGATTTTTGCGAGCAGTCTCTCGCCGATACCGGTTGGTTCGCCGGTGACAAATTCAGCGCCGCCGATATCCAGATGAGCTTTCCGATGGAGGCCATCGTGGCCCGTGGTGCTGCCGGCGACCGCGCCAATATCGCCGCCTTTGTCGAGCGCATCCACGCGCGGCCGGCTTTTGCGAAGGCCCTCGAGCGTGGCGGCCCATACGATTACGCTGACTGATCTGGCGCCTGGTCAGTGGAGGAACCCATGAACAGACGATCTGTCTTCGCCGCGCTGCTGATCGGATCGCTCACGCTCTCTGCAGGCCCGGCCCTGGCCACGGACAACAATCCGGAAGCGGCCAGCGCGTTGCTGCGACTGGTGCAGGATGAGTCCGACCAGACCCTGTTTTTGCGCTGTTGCTGGGCTCGCGGGCGCGCGGGCTTCCACTATTGCCAGGAGTACGGTATCTGCGAGTCCGATCGCGAGTCCGTCTGCCGGGGTATCGGCCCCGCGGAGGGCCGCACGCTCGCCTGCAGCGATGAACCACCCTCACTGCCCGAGGGCGGCTGAGACCGGACCCCCCTGACATCGGCCCATCAACCAGAAGCTGCGGCGGTGCCGCCCTCTGGCCCTGATGCTCGTCGCGCCCCTGTTGGTGGGTCCCGCTTCACAGGCCCGGGCGTGTGGACCCGGGCGATCCGGCCGTCAGCTCGGCGACCGACAACGTCGATAAGCCCGTCGACGAATGAGTCCGCACGGCGAGGAATCGGGCTCCGGCCGAGCCCGGCCCTGAACAGAACAGGGACCTGCCGGATGGCAGGTCCCTGCGCTGGAGGTTTTGGACAGGTCCGTTGCCGGTCGGCCCCAGACCGTCCGTCGTGACTAGGTTTCCCGGTCCACCTCGTCCGCGATGCCGTCGAGATCGTCGTCCTCGACTTCGACGAATTCGCCGGCAGCCGGCACCCCCTCGTCGTACTCGGTATTGGCATCGAGTCCGAAGCGGATATCCAGCACCGTGATCGCGACATCGGGCTCGACCGCGTCAGCTGGAGCCTGGATCTCATAGCGGGAGTTGTCCTCTCGCTCGAGACGGGCCGCCACCAGATCGCCGGCGTCATTGCGATAGGCCTTGACCTTGGCGAAGCTGCTCCCCGGGTTCAGATCGCTGAGATCGAAATGGTTGATGCTGTCGTCATCGGCGAACAGGGTCCCCTCGTTGATCTCGACCTCGACGGTGCCGGCCAGCGGCGGGAAGCGAAAGCTGAGCGTACCCACTTTGGTCGCGTTGGCGGGATCGACACCGGCCACCTGGCCGCGGACGATCAGCTCGCCGTCGTCGTCTTCGACGCCTTCGATCTCGATCTCCCGGACCCGCAAGGCATCGCCTTCGTAATCGCCTTCCGCCTCGACGAAGCGGCCCTCGGCGCTCTGATCGGCGATGGCGTCCCGCAGGCTGGCGGGCTCGTATTGGGTGTTGCCGTCGAAGATCAGGGTCACGCCGCCGATGCTCCAGGTGCCGTTGGCGAGATCCAGCACGCCTTTTATCTCGGCTTCATCATCATCGTCGTCGAAATAATCCTCGTCCTCGATTTCGACCTTGCTGGCGAGCAGGTCGCGGGGTGCGCCGACCGGATCCGGCAGGGTCCCCTCGACCTCGACGTACTGACCATCCTCGATACCCTGGTTCGGTATCTCGGCGCCCGGCGCCAGCGTCACGTTGAGCTGGCTGCCATCGGCCAGGATCAGGGCGAAGCTGCCGCCGTCGAAACCGGAGACAGTGCCCTTGGCCTCGTAGTCGTCGTCGTTGGCGTCTTCTTGCTTGATGTAGGTCGCCAGCAGCATGCCATCGGTGTAGAAGCCGCTGATCTCCACATGATCACCGTCGTCCAGCGTATCGAAGCCGAAGTTGCGACCGTCCTCGGCCCGGAACACGGTGCGGTTTTCGTCTGCCTGGACCTGCACGCCGAACACGGTGAAGTTCTTGATCGTGGCGTCGGTGGGGTCGAGAGCCGTGTTCTCCACCGGGCCTTCCAGCTCATCGTCATATTCGATGCTGTCGGCACGGCCCGAGCTGCCATCGTCGGACACGGTGCCCTCGATCCTGACCACCATGCCGACCGACAGGGCGCTGTCGTCGAAGGCCTCCTGATCGTCGACGTCATAACTGGAATCCGACGTATCGAAGCGGATGCCGTTGACATAGACGCTGCCGAATCCGGTGACCGGACCCACGACCGTCATCGCGGTGTCAGCCGGCGGCGGATTGACGACCGGGGGCGGATTGTTGGCGACGGCACCGCCGCCGCCACCACCACCGCCGCAACCGGCCAGAGCCAGAGAAGATCCCAGTGCTGCTGCCAATGCAGCCAGTCGTTTCGTGTTCATCGATTCATACCTGTGTTGATGTGAGTGAGCAGTCGTTCTCAGGTCGTCCTCGTGAGCCTGAGTCGGGAGTGACTGTATGCGAAAAATTATATATGTGCAAATGAATCCCATATATAAGACACTCATGCCTCAAGTGTCTGCTGCTGGCTGACCGGCCATGAGATTTATAAGCTGTTGTTTTAAAATGTTTTGCTTCTCAATCCGGTCGGCATTCGGTTCGCCCGCGGCCGCGTATCGGCGTGGTGGCGATCCGGCCGGTGCCCCTGGCCGATGCGCGCATGAATCGCTTCCCGGGAGACGCAGCGGCGATTTGGTCGTAGACTCCGCGGGTAACTGGGACGGTCAAGACCAACAACACACACCGACCGATGTCATCAAAACGCCCTGCTCCGCGCTCCGCCCTCAAGCTGCTTCCGGCGGTGCTGACCTATGTGATAGCCGCATGGCTGGCGATCGGGCTGGTGCCCATGGCGGCGGCGGTGCTGGACTGGCCATCCTGGACGGCCGGCTTGCTGGTGAGTCTTGCGCTGGTGGGCCTGCCGCTGGTCCTGGTCCTCGTCTCACTGCGGGGCCGCTCAAGGCGCCCCGCGACCGCTGACCACGAGCTGACCCCGTCGGTCGCTATCTTGCCGTTCCGGGATCAGAGCCCGGAAAAGAACCTGGACTATCTCGCCGAGGGGCTGGCAGAGGAATTGCAGATCGTATTCAGTCGCACCGACGGCATTCGTGTCGCATCGCGTGAGGCCTGTTTTGCCTACAAGGGCAAAAAGGTCGAGATCGCCGAGGTCGCCGCGCGACTGCGCGTCGCCAATGTGTTGACGGGGCGCCTGCGACCCAAGGGCGAACAATTGAAGGCCAGCGGAAAGCTGATTGAGGCCCGGACCGGCTGGCGTATCTGGTCCAACGACTATCTGCACGACGCAGACGATATCTTCGAGATCCTGGTCGACATGGCCACAGAGCTGGCGGCCTCGCTGGGCCTGGTTATCGATCCTGCCGAGTTACGCCGCTTATCCAGCCTGCAGCCCGAGGCCTATTCGCTCTATCTGCGCGGGCGCCGCTACTACCTCCTCGGCGGGCTGGACAACACTGCGCACGCGGTCGCGCTGTTCGCGCAGGCGACCGAAAGCGATCCCGAATTCGTCCGCGCGTGGATCGCTTTGGCCCGGGCCTATGCGATACAGGCCATCTATTTCGAGGGCAGCGAAGCGGAACGCAGCGACGCGCATAAAGCCAGCGAGCGGGCCGTGGAGCTTGCACCGGAACGAGGCGAAAGCCACTCCGTGCGTGGCCTGGCACACCTGGCCAGTGAGGAATACACAGCCGCGGCGACAGAATTCGAGCACGCCATTGCCCTGGATCCGTCGCTGTGGGAGGCCTATTACAACTACGCCCGCGCCGCCTACCATCAGGGTCGGATGCAGAAAGCGCTGGAACTGTTCGAGACCGCCATCCGCGTGAATCCCGAGGACTATCAGAGCCCGACGCTGGCGGCGCCGGTCTACAAACATCTGGGCGACAACGCCGGTTTCGAAAAAGCAGCCCAGGAGGGCGTACAGCGTGCCGAACGGCATCTGGAGGATTATCCGGAAAACCAGCGCGCCTGGTATCTGGGGGCCGTGGCGCTGCTCTATCTCGGCAAGCTGGACCGGGCCATGGAATGGGCCGAGAAGTCGCTGGCCATCGATCCGTCGGACCCGACCATCCGCTACAACATGGGCTGTTTCTACGCGCTCGCCGGCAATGCTGACCGGGCCTTCGAATGCCTGAAGGGCTCGATCAGCTCACGCAGCTGGGTCGAACACGACCCCGACCTGGAGCCGATCCGCGACGATCCGCGCTACCAGCAACTGCTGGACAGCCTGGAAAAGTCTGCATAGCGCGGGGACAGCGTCTCAGCCCGAAGCAGGCGACGGCTGTACGAGACTCATCGCGCCGCGGTCATCACCGGCCCTGAAGCTGCGCACCCTACCGTCCGGATAGAGTGCGTCAAGACCTCGAGGACCCCTTCCTCCCGGACCTCAGGCAAGCATCAGGAACGCGGCGACTTTCGGACGATTCCCTGTTCTTGGCCCTGTTGTTGGGCTCGTTGATCTGAACACGTTTCTCTTCAGATCCACTCCACCGTTGTTGGCCAATGCCGGCGGCCCGAGGGCTGCGCCGCATCACCACATTTGTTCGCCGCGAGCCATACGCGCCGATTTAACCGCCCGGTTATGTGATGCGGATCACATTTTGATGTCGGTACTGTGTGGGCTCTGTGAGCGTGCTACGCAACGGTCTCTGTTGAAATGCGATTCAACATCAATCTTTCGCTGGAATCTCCTTGGTACTTAGGAGACCGGCGAGACGATGCTCCACGGGTAACTGGAATGAACAAGAAATCTGGACTGATCAGTTTTGGCGGCGCGGGCATCGCCGCGCTTGTATTGGCGTTGGCGTCGCCGGATTTCGCTGCTCCATCGGGCACACCCGGGACGCTCACATTTCTGGTCCAGGCGGAGGACGCCGAGGTAGCGGCTCGCCTCGTCACGCAGACAGGCGGCCAGGTCAGCGACCCGCTCCCGATCATCAACGCGGTTGGCGCCACCCTCACACCGGAACAGGTCAGGCGGCTGCGGGCCAACCCGGGCGTGCGCCGAGTCTACGCCAACTCCAGCGTTGAGATCAGCGCCCGTAGGGTGAAGGTGCGCGATTCAGCGACGCCTGCCGGGAGCGATGAGACTCTCATCGCAGAAGCAGAATCGACCACAACAACGGACCCTGTCACCGCTGACTTAACCCAGAGTACGACAACGGTCCAGGATTGGAAGGTCCGCGACGCTGCGTCGGTAGAAATCCATCACACCGCCCTGGCCGGAGCATCGGATCTACCCGCTGCAGGTATCGACGGCGACGGCGTCACCGTGGCCATCCTGGATACCGGCGTCTGGTTCGACGCTGCGATAGATCGCTCCCGTTTTTACGGCACAAAAGATTTCACGGGCGACTACACTAGCGGCGACCACAATGGTCACGGCACCCATCTCGCCGGGATCATCTCCAGCGACCGCATGAGCGCCAACGGCGTTTACGAAGGCATCGCACCAGCCGCCAATTTTCTGGCCGTGCGGGCCTTCGCCGAAGATGGCTGCGGCAGCTATCTCAGCGTGATCAAAGCCCTGGACTGGATCGTCGCCAACCGCAAGCGGCTGAAAATCCGGGTCCTCAATCTGTCCTTCACCGCCCCGCCACAGTCTTTCTACTGGGATGACCCGCTGAACCAGGCGGTGATGGCGGCCTGGCAGGCGGGCATCACCGTGGTCGTCTCTGCCGGTAATGCAGGCCCCGATCCGATGACCGTCGGGGTGCCCGGCAATGTGCCCTATGTGATCACCGTGGGTGCCATGACCGACAGCTATACGCCCTACGATCTCAGCGACGATCGCCTGACCTCTTTTTCTTCCGCCGGACCGACCTACGAAGGTTTCGTCAAACCCGAACTCGTCGCCCCCGGCGGCCATATCACATCCTGGATGCCGTGGGATGCCTATATACCGACACGTCATCCGGAATCCATGCTGCCCACCGAGATGCATTTCGAGATGTCCGGCACGTCGCAGGCGGCGGCGGTGGTCAGCGGCATCGCCGCGCTGATGCTGCAGCAGGATCGGTCGCTGACCCCGGACGACGTCAAGTGCCGGTTGATGAGCACGGCTCGGCCTGCGCTGAACGCGGATGGTCGACTCGCCTACAGCGTGTTTCAGCAGGGCGCCGGTCTGGTTAATGCGATGGATGCGGTGTACAGCTCCGCCACGGGTTGCGCCAACCAGGGCCTGGACATCGCCAGGGATCTGGCAGGGGAGCAGCACTACGGCGGCCCCGCGAATATGGACGATTCGGGCCGCTTCTATGTGATGGAAGTCGAAGAACCCGGCGACGGGAATGATTACGATTCCGGAGAGACTGAGATGCTCAACGGAGACGGCTATGTCTGGAGCCGTGGCTATATCTGGGGTCAGGGCTTTATCTGGAGCCAGGGCTATGTCTGGAGTCAGGGCTTTATCTGGAGCCAGGGTTATATCTGGGGCCAGGGCTATGTCTGGAGTCAGTCGCAGCCGTGGCAGGAACAGGCCGTGTTTAGTGACAGTCTCGGCGAGGTCATGTCCATCAACAGCTGGGTCGAACACGAATAGCGACACCGCGCCGCCGGCGCAGGGAGAGACCGCATGCTGCCTGCGGGACGCCGATATCTGCTAGCCGCCATGGCTCTGGGTTCGTGGCTGACCGGGCCGCTCGCGCTTGCGGCAACGAACTCGCCGCTGGTGCTGGAGCACGTGACCCAGGAAGACGGCCTGTCCCAGAGTACGGTCATGGATATCGTCCAGGACTCCCAGGGATTTGTCTGGCTGGCCACCGAGAGCGGCCTCAACCGCTATGACGGCTATACGGTGCGCAGCTACAATCGCGACCGCCACGACCCCGCCGCGCTGCGCAGTGACTACATCTGGCAAATTCTCGAGGATGGCGACGGGGATTTGTGGCTGGCGACGGAAGGCGGCGGCGTGGCGCGCTGGAGCCGGAGATCGGATGCCTTTACCAGTTTTGTCCATGCTCCCGAAGACCCCCTCTCGATCGCCAGTGACAACGTGAGGGCACTGGCGGCCTCGGCCGACGGCCGCATCTGGGTCGGCACCCGGGACGGTGGCCTCGGCCTGCTGGATCCGTCCACCGGAAAAGTAAAGCGCTACAGCACCGACGCCAGCGACCCCGCGTCGCTCCAGGGCGAGTCGGTGTTCTCGCTGCATGCTGACAGCCTCGGACAACTTTGGGTCGGTACGAACAAGGGTCTGAGCCAGCTGGATATCGCCAGCGGGCGATTCACCCATTACCGCCACGACCCGCTGGATCCGCACAGCCTCAGCGACGATCACGTCATCTCGGTTTACGAAGATAGCGTGGGTTCAGTCTGGGTCGGCACATTCACCGGTGGGCTCAACCGTCTGGACCGTAGCAGGAGCCGGTTCGAACGGTTCCGTCATGACCCTGGTCACGCTCGCAGCCTGAGTCACGATTACGTGCGCGCCATCTTCGAGGATGACCGTGGCCGGCTGTGGGTCGGTACCGAAAACGGGCTCAATCTGATGGACCGGCGCCGCGGCGACTTTACCCGCTATCACAGAGATCGCGCGGATCCGCAGAGCCTCAGAGACGACTACATCATGGCCATCTACCAGGATCAGAGCGGTCTGCTCTGGTTCGGGACGCGGGCCGGTGGTGTCAGCCGCTGGAACCCGGGCAGCTGGGCGCTGGGTCACTACCGGGAGGACTGGATCGCTGATGCCTACGTGACATCATTCGCCGATGACGGCAAAGGCACGGTGTGGATCGGGACCCTGGGATCGGGCCTGGCCCGCCTGGACCTGGCAGACCACGAAGTGGTCGCGTCTCCCGCATCGGCGCTGCTGGCGGACCAGCGGGTCATGTCGCTGCTCAGGGATCAGAGCGGTCGGCTCTGGATCGGCACGATGACCGGCGGCCTGACCATGTACGAACCCGATAGTGGCGAGGCGACGACATTCCGCGCCGGTGATGATGAAGACATCTCCCCCGGTGCCGATGGCATCATGGCTCTGTTCGAGGATCGGTCCGGCAACATCTGGATCGGCACCTTTGGCGGCGGCGTCAGCATGTTCGACCCGCTCTCCCGTACTTTCCGCCATTACCGGCACGATCCAGACGATCACGCCAGTCTTGCCGGCCGGCGCGCCACCGATATCGTCGAAGACCTCAACGGCCTGATCTGGGTCGCCACCGATAGCGGTGGCTTGAGCATGATCGATCGTGCCGGCGAAACCGTGCGCTCATTCCGGCACGAATCCGACGACCCCACCAGCATCAGCTCGGACTCGATCTATGCCTTGCATGTCGACCAGGACGGCGCACTCTGGATCGGCACCGCAGGAGGCGGTCTCGACCGGCTGGTCGGCCCCGCGCTCGATGCGGACACGATCCGCTTTGAAAATCTCTCGCGCAGCGATGGCCTCAGCAGTAACGTCATCTATGGCGTGCAGTCGGATGCCCATGGCGATCTGTGGTTGAGCAGTAACTACGGCTTGATGCGTCTGGATCGCGCCAGCGGAGACATCAAGATCCTGCATCGCAGCCATGGTCTGCAGGGCGAGGAATTCACCTTCGGCGCTCATCACCGCGGTATCGACGGGCGGCTCTATTTCGCAGGACCCAACGGCATCAACGCATTCTTCCCCCCCGCGATCTTGTCCAGCCGGCCGCCGCCGCCGATCGTGCTGACCGGGATCGAGACGCTGAACCAGCCAGCCGGGACCGATCTGCCACACCCGATGGTCGAACATCTGGCGCTCGGCTATGAAGAAAATATCCTCAGCTTCGAGTTCGCCGCGCTGGATTTCGCGGCGCCGGAAGAAAATTCATATGCCTACCGGCTCGAAGGTTTTGATCAGGACTGGGTGGATGCGGGCAACGCACGCCGTGCGACCTACACGAATCTGGACGCGGGTGAATATGTGTTCCGGGTCAAGGCCGCCAACAGCGACGGCAGATGGAACGACCTTGGCCTGAGTGTGCCTGTAAGCGTGGCCCCGGCGCCGTGGGAGACCCCCTGGGCACATGCATTGTATGCGCTGTTCGTGGGCCTTTGCCTGCTCGCTGCCTTTGAATGGCATCGCCGGCGCCTCGCACGCAAGAACAAGTACGCGGCGCATCTGGAGCAGGAAGTGCACCTGCGTACCGCCGAGCTGGAGGAGCGCAACCAGGAGTTGAGCGAGGTCAGCCGGGCCAAGAGCGATTTCCTGGCACGCATGAGTCACGAGATCCGCACGCCGATGAACGGCGTAATCGGGATGACCGAACTACTGCAATGCACGCCACTGAATCAAAAACAGAACCGCTTTGCCAACACGATCCAGCAATCCGCACGATCCCTGCTGCAGATCATCAACGACATTCTGGACTTCTCCAAGATCGAGGCCGGTAAATTAACGCTCGAGTCGGTAGAGTTCGACTTCAACGAAATGGTCGAGGACACCGTAGATCTGTTGGCCAGCCAGGCCAACAAGAAAGGTATTGCACTGGTCAGTTCGACCCCGCCCGAGCTGGACGGCTGCGTACTGGGTGATCCGCTGCGCTTGAGACAGGTTCTGACCAATCTGGTCGGCAATGCGATCAAGTTCACCGATCAGGGCGAAGTCGTCGTCAGGGCGAGCCTGATGTCAGAAGGCGACGCCGGCGCCGCAATCAAAGTCGAGGTCGAAGACACCGGTTACGGTATCAGGCACAAGGTACTGGAGAGCATCTTCGACGCGTTCTCCCAGGCCGACGAATCGATGACCCGGCGCTCTGACGGTACCGGGCTCGGGCTCTCTATCTGCAAGCAGCTGGTAGAGCTAATGGGCGGAGACATGGGCGTCGAGAGCACGCCCGGAGTCGGCTCAAAATTCTGGTTTACGGTCGGTCTGAGACGCTCCGCGGAAGTGTGCAGCACCAAATCAACCCAGGATGCTCTGGCAGGCCTGAGATTGCTCGCTCGGGTCGACCACGAGCCGACCCGTGATGCGCTCGAGCGGATGTTCGACGCCTGGGGCGTGAACGCGACGATCGTCACTGACGACGATGAACTGTTGCATCGCTTGCGCGCGCCTGTGGCTGACGGGCGCCGCTGGGATGTCGTCATGCTGGATGCGGGCGATACGTTGATCGACACGCTCGAGCGCCTGGGAGAACATCGTGCCACACCGGGAGCCTGGATGCCAAGAGTCGTTGCTCTGACACGACAGGACGACGCGATGACGGGGCATGTTTCCCACTGCATAGACGCCTGTGTCTGCAAGCCAATCCGACAGTCGCATCTGCGCAAGGCGCTGGTTCAGCCGAGCGACAGCGGCATGCCATCGGTGGTCGCATGCAGCGACCCGGTCGCCGGATCCTTCACCGGCCGGGTCCTGCTGGTCGAAGACAACAGGGTCAATCAGCTGGTGGCTCAGGGCATGTTGTGCAATCTCGGCTGCCAGGTGTCGACTGCAGACGATGGCCGGATAGCCATCGATAAACTGTCGACGGACGAATTCGATTTGGTATTGATGGATTGCCAGATGCCCGTGCTGGATGGATTCAGCGCCACCCGGATGATCCGCGAGCGGGGCCATGACATTCCCATCATCGCGCTCACCGCCAATGCCGTGGCCGGCGACCGTGAACGCTGCCTGGCGGTCGGCATGGACGATTATCTGGGCAAGCCGTTCACGCTGGATTCAATGCGCCAGGTGCTCATGCGGTGGTTACCGGCACACGCTGAGGCGAACGCCGCGCAGGACCGGCCTGAGCCGGTCAAGAGAAGGGCCTAGAGCGCCAGGCTGAGCGGACCTCACCTCAAGGCGTCGCCGGCAACAAGGAAAATTGAAGCCGGTTGTTTAGCTCCGCGATCTCGTTCCATTCACCGGCGGTACGCAGATTCGCGGGAAAGGGATAGCGACGCACCGAGTCGATGCGGCTGTGCGCCACCACCTCGACCTCGATGCCGGACTGGTTGACCAGCGGCGAACTGGCGAGGAAATTGGCGAAGCTCACGGACTGCCGTTCACCCAGGGCCACCGAGTTGTCCAGCGGGTGGCCCAGCATGCTGCAATCCTCCAGCGGCAGATCCGGGTCGGCGAGTTGAAATCCGCCCGCCTCGTCGCCGACGAGACAAAACTCTCCGAGGTGGGCGTCGAGACGCACCGTACCCTCGAAACCGATAGCCGCCAGGCGCGCCAGCAGTTCCTGCAGGGTCTCCAGCCGCGTGTCATCCATCGCCACTTCATCCAGCGGGAAGAAACTGCGCTGGTTGACCGCCCATTCCAGCACGTTGATCAACTCCAGATAGCGCGTGTCGGCTTCGCTGCGCTCAAGGGCGAGACCGGACAGGAGATCGGATTGCTGGCTCTCGGCCGTTAACCGTGCCTGGTCCACCGCGACCGCCAGCCTGGCGTTGGCGGCCAAGGCCTCGTCGCGCTCGGTCGTGGCCTGACGGAACAGCGCAAAGAAGATCACCGCCGGCAGCAGTGCCAGGATGAGCAACAGCCAGGGACCCGGTCGCCAGGGCCGCGTGGCCTCGGCGCGCGCCTCCGCCAGCTGCCGTTCCGCCTCTTGTTTGTCGAAGATCTCCCCGGCGACCCGCCTGGCGAACTCGCGCTGGCTGCTGAGGATGTCCGAACGCAACTCGATATGCTGATCCTGCAGGATGCGCGTAACCAGCGCCTGGACCGCGATGCCCTGCACATGCTCAGCGTGGTCGGGATCGATCTCTGCGCTGTCCTCGACGGGTGTCGGCACAGTGAGACCCGGGCTCGCCGGGCGCTTCTTCGATCGTCGGTTGGTGACCAGACCGAGGTTCAGCAGGACTTCGAACAACTCGGCCGGTCTGACCTGTTTGGGCAGCACACCGACGGCCCCCAGCGCACGGGCCTGGCCTACATAGACCTCGCCCTCTTTCGCCGTGTACATCATCACCGGGATCATCGCGGTACGGGGGTTCTTCTTGATCGCCGATACCGCTTCCAGGCCATCCATGCCGGGCATGGTGTGGTCCATGAAGATCACGTCCACCGGCTGGCGTTTGAGGAGGTCCAGGGCCTCTTCGGCGCTGGCGGCCGACTCCACCATCAGGTTGTGCTTCTCCAGCAGCGAACCGAGCACACGCCGGGCAGATTTCGAGTCATCGACGACCAGGGCACGCTTGAAGCTCATGCTCTCCCCTTCGGAAACGCCGCAGCCGGGCCGGACCGCTCACCTCGCCGGCACTGCGCGGCTGGCGCGGATTTACATTGATCTTAGCTCAGGACAGGCGTCGGCAGCACCCGCCGATCGCCATGTTCAGGAAAAAAACAGGCCGCGGCGGGCAAGTGCCACGCTGCGGCCTGTTGTCAGACGGGGTTAGCGGCCGCGGTTGCGACCGTCGCCCGGGTCAGCCTTCCAGTTCGACCCAGGTCACGATCAAGGTCTCATCGATCGAACCGTTGCCATCGTAGTCCATGTCGAGCTGGACCTGGGTACTCGACAGCACCGTGGCGGTGATGTTGCCGCCCCCGCTGCCTTCGATGTAGAGCACGCCTGATTCCGGATCGCCTTCGCCAAAACCGGTGAAGGGCTCCTCCACCCGGTAGGTCACCGAGCCGTGACGCGGGACGCTGATGCGGCCGCTGGACTCAAAGGTGAATGCCGGCGGCTGGGAGCTTTCGTCGGAACTGGCGGTGGTGGTGAAATTCGACAACACCACCGTCTCGACGCCGTCGGTCACCGACAGCGAGCCGCTGGACATGGTGAAGGTATTCAGCGGGTAGTTGCGGGTATCGATCAACACCGACAATCCCCCGCTGACCGTATGGACTTCGCCGCCCTCGGTGACCGAGAAGGACTGGAAGCCCATGGTGACGCCCAGGGCCACAAAACCGCTGAGCAGATCGCCTTCGAAGGTGTCGATATCCAGGGTGAGGACGCCGTTGACGACCTCCCCTTCGCCATCGTCACAGTTGGTGAAGCGGGCGGTGATAGTGTCACCGGGGCTCAGCGTATCCTGGCTGCGCAGATTGCCCGAGACCGACACCGTGCCCGTCACCAGGCACTGAGATACTTCGGGACCGAACGACGCCATCATCACCGCATCGATGCCCTTTCTGGCCCCGGACGCCGAGGCCT
>JBATKC010000411.1:0-16255 GCA_049669065.1 Gammaproteobacteria bacterium | reverse complement strand
ACCGGGGCCTGGGCGGCGGCGGTCGCCAGATCGAGCAGGGCCTGGATCAGTTCCTTTGGCGCCTTGGCCTCGGACAAGGCAATCACGTCGTCGGCGCTCAGCGGTCCCGGACGCTTGCCGCTGGACTGTAGCCAATTGAGGATCAGGTCGGGCTCGATGCCTACCTCGAGCATGCGGACCACGTCTGTCACGATCGGGTCGACCGCCTGGGTAGCGTTCGTCTGCGCGCGCACCATTGCCGGCGCTGCCGACATCGCCAGCATGAGGATGATGACCGCTATCCAGCGCCTTGATGGCGCTGATCCAGGAGTTCGTTCACCCGGGTTCGCAGGTTTCATCTCGCTGGTCCCCTCCCCCCTCTGGTTGCGATTTTCGAGAGCCAGACACAACACCGTGCCAGGCTCACGGCAGGACCGTACACGCCAAGCCTCAGCATATCATTGCTTTGGGGCCGGACCGGTGACCGAGCACACAGCGCCGTGCGGGCCACAACGGGCGCTGGTACCGCCCGCGCTCTCCAGACCAGAAATGGCCCCCGCCGTGTCCGACGGGGGCCATGCATTTTCGAGGCTAAACCTCAATACGTGGTAAAGAAGCCCAGCACGACTGTCGTCAGATCGTCTTCAGTCGTTCCGCTAAAGTTTTCGTCGGGCGAGAACTTCTCGAAGCCAAGCTTGACGTTGGCGTTGTGCCCCTTGAAGAAATAGCTGATGCCAACGCGGTACGAGTCATAGTCACCAAGGTCGCTGCCGGAGGCGTCGCCGTCCCAGGTCTCGTACTCGATCCACGGCTGCCACTGGTTGATGTAGTAGCCGGTCTGGAAATACCAGCCGTTGCCCTGTGACTGAGCCGCCTCTGTGGTCGCGTCATCCAGATCCAGATCCGAATAGGCCGCTTCGGCGGTGAGATAGCCCGGGCCGACCGGCCAGTCGGCGAACGCGTCGATGCTCCAGTACGAATAGTCGCCGGTACCGCCGCTGGTGGCATCCTGCACTTCGTCCTGGTAATCGTAAGAGGCGCCGAAAGCCAGCGTCTTCTTCTTGCCCAGATAGGTCGAGTTGTTGAAATAGCCGGGCTCGGCATCGAACAGGTTCAGCTGTGCGCGCGCCGTAAAGCGGAGATTGTCGTCATCGGAGCTGGAACGTTGTACGCCGTCATAGGCACCCGCGTAGTACTTCAGATGGGTGGTGTCACTAAACGAACCGGTGCCGAAGAAGGTCATGCCGACGTCGCGGACAGCATTGTCACCGGAAAGAGCGGAGTCGTTCGAATCGCCGTAGGTGGTGGTCGAGAACCGGCTCAACGAGCGGGCGCCCCAGGTCAGGTTCTTGGTGTTGTTACCCGGGCGATCGATGGCCATCAGTGCGCCTGAGCCGGTGGTCGCTTGCCGCGAGCCTGGCGCCATGTGCTGTCCGGCAAAAACCTGTGCCCAGTTGTTGTACTTCAGGTTGACCCAGCTGTCGATGACCCGCATGTCGGATCCGCTACCGCCCAGATCGTCGGTCGCGTCGGTCTGGATAAAGGCGCTGACATATTGGTTGATCTTGCCGGCAAGCCGGAAGCGGGCGCGGCGAACGCGGAAGTCGGTGTCGTCGTCGAAGCTTCCGTCACTGTCCAGATCTCTCTCGGTAAAGATCGTGAATGCCTGAACGCGATAGCCAAGATTGATCGAGGATTCGTCGTCAATCTTGAGTTCCGCGCCTGCCCAGGCGGTGCTCCCGGCCATCAGGCCGATCGCCACACCCGCCAGCAATGCAAGTTTTGTGGTCTTCATCGTCAAATCTCCCTGACCCGTCAACGGGTCGCGTTTTGGAATTGATCGCGAGATCAGTGCGATTATCGATGTTGGTCGAAATCCACACCATTCAACGATAGTCTAAGTTCTTGCGATTTCAAGTTGTTGTTTTCAAGCCACTCGGCACCTGGACGGTGAGCACGGGGACAGGGCTGGTTTTGACCAGCGAGCGGGCCGTGGAGCCGATCATCCGGTCGAGTATCGAGCCCTCGGTATGGGCCCCGATCACTACGAGGTCCGCCCCTTTGGCCTCCACGATCTCGATGATCCGTTTCTCAGCCCGGCCTTCCGCGATCACGACCTCGCTGACCAGGCGGTCCCAGTCCTCCTCGCCGCTGACGGCAAGCAGGGTCTCTTTCAGGTGCCGGGGCAGTTGCTCGGTCGCCCGCTGCTGGGCCTCGTGGATCAGTTCCTGCAGCCGGCCCGGTCCAGCGTAGCCGTCGACCAGCGCTTTTTGCTTGCGACTCAGTGACTCGATCACATGGAGCGCGACGATCCGGGCGTCCAGGCTATTGGCCAGGGCGTAGGCGTAGCCGAAGACGTAGGGCGCGTGCGGGCCCAGCGAGGTGCAATAGAGAATGGTTCTTATTTTCGGGAGCATGTGCGGATCCAGTTGTCTGAAAATCTAGGTTGCGGTGGCCATTCCCGCCTGTCCGTCACGCCGATTGCGCGCTTTTTGACTCATATAGACAACCGCGGTCAGCAGCAGCCCCAGGCCGTCGGTGATAAGAGTCGGCCAGTAGAGCGTGACGGTGGCGACCGCCAGGATCAGCCACTCGATCAGGTTGGTCTTGCGGATGAAATAACCCATGGTCAGGGCCGAGAACGCGAGCGTGCCGAGTACCGCGGAAAACATCGACGACATCACCGAGGTGGGTTTCGCTGACATCTCGGCTATGACGTTACCGGTCTCCAGATACCCGCCGCCGGCGACCGCGAATTCCTTGATCACGCCCTCGCGGCTGGCGCTGATTTCGCGGATCTCCTCGCCGTCCATGACTTTCAACACTGGATCGCCTATTTCGACCGTGTCTCCTTTCTCGGCCTGGAACTCCAGGATCATGGCGCCCATGATCGGATCGTTGATCTCCGGCGCGATCAGGGGTTTTCCTTCGAACAGGATCTGGGGCGTGTAGGCGAACAGCAGCGGCACGACATACAACAGCTTGGCGAACTTGAACGCCGTCCAACCCGTCTTCCACGGATCCGAGCCAGCGATCGCCGCCCCCGCATAGGCAGCGACACATACCGGTGGCGTGATGTTCGAATCCTGGCTGAACCAGTAGACGATCATATGCGCTGCGATCAGCACCACGCCCATCTCCATCAGCGGGGGCACCGCCAGCACCGCCACGATCAGATAGGCGGCGGTGACCGGCACGCCCATTCCGAGGACCAGTGACGCAAGCGCGATCAACAGCATCGCAAACAGCAGATTGCCACCGGCGGCAGAGATGATGATGTCGGAGAATTTGAGACCGATGCCGGTAAGCGAGATGGTGCCGACGATGACGCCGATCACACCGACCGTGGCGCCGATGATCAGGGTGTTGCGGGCGCCGGTCTGTATCGCCTCCCAGACCTCCTTCGGCCCCATCCGGGTCTCTTTCCTGACCCAGCTCACGACGATACAGGACAGCGTCGCCCAGAAGGCCGAGAAACCGGGCGAATAACCCATCACCATCAGGATGGTGATGATTACCAGCGGCATCGAGAAATACCACTCTTTCTTCAGCACCTCGGTCCAGTGCGGCATATTCGGATCGTCGATGCCGCGGATGTTGTGCTTCTTCGCCTCGAAATGGATCATGCAGAACACGGAATAGAAGTACAGCAGCGCCGGGAAGATCGCGATCAGCATGATGTGCGCGTAAGGCGTCTCGGTCAGCTCCGCCATCAGGAAGCCGCCGGCGCCCATGATCGGCGGCATAAACATACCGCCGATAGACGCGGAAGGTTCGATCGCCCCGGCCACCTGGGGCCGGAACCCCGCCCGCTTCATCAGCGGGATAGTGAATGCCCCGGTGGAGACCGTGTTGGCGATCGCACTGCCTGAGACCGAGCCGAACAGGGCCGACGCGACCACCGCCACCTTGGCCGGACCGCCGGTGCTGTGCCCCGCCGCCGCCATCGGCAGGTCGATAAAGAACCGGCCGGCGCCGGACTTGTGCAGGAAGGCGCCGAAGAAGATAAACAGGATCACATAGGTAGCCAGCACGTTGGCCATTACGCCAAACACGCCGTTGGTGGTCAGGTACAGCGACGTCGCCAGCCGTTCGATGCCGAAACCGCGGTGGGCGATCACATCGGGGAAGTACGGGCCGAACAGACCGTAGCAAATCAGGATGATGCCGATCAGCGTCATCGACCAACCCAATACCCGACGACAGACCTCCAGCGAGATCAGGATGCCGGCGATGCTGATCAGGGCGTCGAGTTCGGTCTCAGCGCCCGCGCGGTAGTTGAGCGCCTCGAATTGACTGATCCAGTAATAGATCACGCCGACACTGGCCACCGCGAAGACGATGTCCGACAAGACCGGGTTCTGCGGATAGCGCTGCTCGAGCCAGCGATCGGCAAACATCATCGCCGCGCCGATAGCCGGCGCGCCGAGCGCCATCAACCAGAGAGCGGGGCCCATCGATGCGATCGCCGCTCCGGCGCCCGATTCGCTCCAGGTGTCGCCGAACCCGATCAGCGCGGCGTGGAACGTCGCTACATCCGGGAAGAACATAAGGGCGCTGGCCGTGGTTGCGACCAGCGCCCCGACAAACAAGGCGAGCAGGTATCGGTACCATGTCCCGCCCGACGGGTAGAGGAGGAACACCAGGACGTATGTGACCAGCACATAGACGCCCCGGTGATATTGCGTTGCCACACTGGCCAGCCCGGCGGTGTAGAAATAGAACACCACCATGCCGCCACCCAGCAAGGCCACGACCCAGTGCCAAAAGCCCTTTGGAGTCCGCCCGCTGGCGGCATCCTTCTCGAGCAGCTCCTTGACCTTTTTCTTCTGTTCTTCGTCGAGGAGTTCCAGACTCTTGTCTTCAGATTCGGTCATGCTGGCGCCCCTCCCCGGAACCGGAATTATGGTCTGCTAGATCATCGGGCGCTCTGGGCCTCGCTAATCTCCAGCCCCTGCTCGGTCCAAAACTTCCCGGCCCCTTCATGGATAGGCGTAACGATGCCGTCCAGTCCTGACTTGACCGACATCGACTTGGCCGTGCTCTTGACCTTGACCATGTAAGCCAGGCCTTCCTTTGAGTAGATATCCGCCAATGCTGCGTGCACGGTGTCGGCCTTCACATGCTCGCCGGCCACCCATAGCGCCGAATCCTGGAACGAGGCCACCTCGTAGTCGACGCCGCTGTAGGTGCCCGCCGGGATGGCAAGATTGGTGTAGAACGGGTAGTCGTCGAAGAATCCAGCCGCCTTGCCAGCTTCGACCACGTCGAGGATCTTGATCTTGTTGCTGGCTGCCGCCTGGATCACCGAAGAATTGGGGAAGCCTGCAAAGACCCAGAAGCCGTCGATCAGGTTGTCTCCCAGTGCCGACGCCGCCTTCGAGTAGCCGAGGAATTCCACATCCATCTTGTCCCACAGACCGAGTGAGGTGAAATAGCGCTCCGCGGCGCCCGCGGCACCGGAGCCCGCGCCACCCACGGCGACACGTTTGCCCTCGAGATCCGCCACCTTGTCGATGCCGCTGTCAGCCTTGACAATCAGATGCGCCGGCGCGCCATAAAGGAACGCCATGGCCATGACCTTGGGGTACTTGCGCGTGTCGTTGGTGAGCTTGCCATTGCGGCCGAGATAGGTGTCGCCGGAATAGACGATGCCGAAATCCGCTTCGCCGGAATTTACCCGTCGCAGGTTTTCCAGCGATCCGGCCGAAGCCATGTTGGAGACTTCAACATCGGAGATGTTTTTCGACAGACGGATGGCAATGCCGTTGGAGAAATACTGGAACGTGCCTCCCTCGGGCCCGCCCGAGAACGCCAGCCTGTCCACACCTGCCGCGGTTCCCGCGACCAGAGTCAAGCCGACGATCCCCAGGATCCACGTCAGACGGTTTCGGAACGATTTCATGATGGCGCCCCCGATTTTCGGTTGTATGTCCTGTATCCCCGTGATCGCCGCAGGCAACGGGAGCTGGCCCGGTAACAACGGCGTTCCCTGGTGGGGCCGAAATTGGATCACACGTGGTGAAGATCGACACGGATCGGCAATGGTGTGCAACACTCAAAGCCTGATCGCACCGTCACGCCAATGCCAGACCCTCGGCCCCACGCTGGTGATACCAGCAGCTGGCAATCGCAAACAGACGACGTTCGTATCATTGACAGCTGTTTGATTGGGGTCTATGCAGTGCCGCAGCTGTGATCCTGCTGTTGCAGCGCATCAGCCAAACGCACGACGATGCCGGGCAGTGCCGGGTTGTGCAGGCTGCGGACTGTGGATCTGCAGACCCCCCCTGCCTTCACTCCAGCGACCGGCCCAGACGGACCGCGATCTCAATGAGCGCGGCCATATCTTCGGGGCCGGTACGGAAATTGACCACGCAGGCGCGCAGCAGATAGTTGCCGTCCACGATCGCGTTGGAGACGAAGGCCTCGCCGCTTACCTGGAGCGCGGTCACCAGGCGACGGTTCAGATCATTCAGATATTCCTGCTGGTCGGGTGCTGTGTGATCCACAGCCTCGGGCAGGTAGCGGAAGGTCGTGATACTCAGCCCGTGACTGATCGCCTGGAGCCGCGGATGGGCATCGGCCAGCTCGAAAAGCCGCCGCGCCAGCGCGATATCGTCGCGGATCATCTGCCGATAGGCACCGGCGCCCGCCTGCTTCAGCGACAGCCACACCTTGAGCGCTCGGAAGCCGCGCGAGTTTTGGATACCGTACTCGTAATAGTTCAGACCTTCGCGGTCGCCGCGGTCAAAATGATAATAGACCGGCTGAAAGCTGAATGCATCGACCAGCCGTGCCGGATCGCGCACCAGCGTACAGGCTGCCTCCAGCGGGCTGTACAGCCACTTGTGTGGATCCATCGCGATTGAGTCGGCCTGGCTCATGCCGGCAAAGTCGTTGGCGAATTCGGGCAGCGACGCGACCGGCGCACCGTAGGCCCCGTCGACATGGAACCAGAGACCCTGCTCCCGGCACAGGGTACCGATGGCGACCATGTCGTCGACGGCACCGGTGCTGACCGTGCCGGCCGAGGCGACCACCATAAACGGCTTGAGACCCGCGTCCCGGTCTGCAGCCAGTTGCTGCGCCAGCGCACCCATGTCCATACGGCAATCGGGCCCGGTGTCGACCCAGCGGATCGCGCCGGTACCGAGCCCGGACAGGTCCGCGGCCTTCTGCAGCCAGGTGTGGGTCTCTTTCGAGGCATAGACGCAGGCCGGACCGGCACCGGAGACACCGTCCTCACGGACAGAGGCGCCAAGCATGGCCCGTCGTCCGGCAAAAAAACCGACCATGTTGGCCACGTTACCGCCGCTGACCATCAGCCCGCCGCAATCGGAGGGGTAGCCGAGCAGCTGCGCGATCCAGCGGATGCACTGCCCCTCGATCTCGGCCGCCACTGGTGACAACTGCCAGCCGCCGACATTCGGATTAACCGCCGCAGCGAGCAGATCGCCAAGCATGCCCAGCGGCGCTGCGGACGAGGTGATGTAACCCATAAAACGCGGATGACCGTTGTGCAGCGAGTGGTCAAACAGCAGCTCGGCGGTCGCGTCGAGCAACGCACCGGGTTCTGCCCCCTCCTCGGGTAGCCTGTCTTCTCCCAACAGCGCGCGAATCTGCTGGACCGTCTCCGCCTGGGTCACGGGTCGCTCGCGTATCGAGTCTAGATATGAGGCGACCTGGTCGACCAGCCGATGACCCAGCCGACGGAAGGTCTCGCCGTCCATGTCCAATGGCGCCTGACGCGTGTCTTTGTCCATGGTCCGTTCCCGCGCGGAAAAAAAGGGTCTGCAGTATCCCCTTTTTGCGCTCGCCTTGCCTAACCGGGTCGAGTCGCATAGCGGACGAGCGAGACACCAGCCTGCGACATTTCAGACCGCCGCCGGGAGACCAGCCCGCCGGCTCAGGTGATCGCCGGCAAAGCCAGGGTGGCGAGGCTGAGCACCAGGAAAAAACCGCACATATCGGTGACCGTGGTCAACACCGGACCGGAGGCCACTGCCGGATCCACCCCCATCCCCTTGAGCGCCAGCGGCACGGTTCCGCCGATCGACACCGCGATCAGCGTATTCAGCGCCAGCGCCGCACCCACCACCAGACCCAGGACCGGGATTCCTTTCCAGAGCCATGCGGCCACGGCCAGCAGACTCCCGAGCACCAGACCGTTGATCAGACCCACCATCGCTTCCTTGCGCCAGACCCGGAATACATCTCTGGGCACCACCGCGCCGAGCGTCAGCTCGCGCATACTGACGGCGACGGCCTGGTTGCCCGAGCAGCCGCTCATGTCAGAGACGATAGGCAGAAACACAGCCAAGGCGATCACCGCGCTCAGCGTGTCCTGATACAGCGCGATCACGCTGGCGGCCACGATGTTCAAACCGATGTTGACGGTCAGCCAGGTCAGCCGGCGCCGCGAGCGCAACAGCACCGGCATGCTGCGCAGTTCCTCGCCGCCGACGATACCGGCTGATTTGAGGCTGTCGCTCTCGGCCTTGTCCGCGAGGGCCTCCAGCAGCGCCCGCCGCCGGACGATGCCGAGCAGAAAGCCGCGCGCATCGGCTACCGGCGCCGCAGCGATATCATGTTCATCAAAAAAATCTTCCAGCTCACCCAGACTCGCATCTGGCGCCACTGTGTCTGCCGGTCGCGCGAGACTGCCGACGGTGGCGTCGGGATCGGCGAACACCATGTCCCGCAAACGCAGTACGCCTTTGAGCTTGCGTTTTTTGACCACCACGTAGACGTAATGGACGGTCAGATAGGCGTAGTCACCGTCGCGTCCGGTCAGCTCATCTACCACCTCGCGCACGGTGGTGGCCATCGGATAGACCGCGAACTCGGTCATCATCAGCCCGCCGGCCACGTCGGACGGATAGCTGATCAGCTGGCGGGCTTCCTCCGCGTCCTCCTCATCCAGATGCTCGAGGATCGCCTCCGCCTCGTCGGTCTCCAGTTCTGCCAGCAGATCGGCGCGCTCGTCACTCGCCATCTCCTCGACGATGGCGGCGGCCTCGTGGGAAGCCATGTCATCGATCAGGTCGGCGACATGGGTGTCGGGCAGATATTCGATCAGCTCCGCGGCACGATCGGCCGAGATGCTCTGCAGCAGAGCGCGCTGCTCGTCCTCACTCAGGCGGAAGAAGACCCGCACCAGCTCCGATGGATCTATCGCATCCAGACAGGCCTCGATCGAATCGGACGGCGCGCCGCGCTCGAGCAATGCATGGATTTCGACCCAGGGTTCGAGCATTTCGACAGCCATGGCGGACTCCTGACACTGATGGCATGAGTGCCGACGCCCCGCGAATCGGTGGCGGCCGGCTGACAATACGTTGCGAGAGACTATAGAGCAGCTGTGACAGCTATGGCGATGGTCCCGGGAGGATCAGGATGTGCGGCGCGACTTGCGGGCCGGCTATACGGTCTGCAGTGAAGAATGTGGTGCCGGACTCGACCTCAGTCCACTTTTTCGCGGGTCAGGAACATGGCCTTGTCCAGCGCGATAAAAAAGTCCTGGTAGGTGAGCGGGTCGGTGACCGTATCTTCGCCGATACGGGCGTTCGCGCGCACCAGGATCCGCGCGGCATCTTTCTCGCGCACGGTGACCGTCATGCGCATGGTGTATTTGTCTTCCCGGGTTGCGGTCACCGTGCCGAGGTCAATATCGGCGGTGTCGATGACAAAGCCCAGGTCCTGCAGCGTGGCGATCACCGAGCGCAGGGTCTTGGCCCGGTCCAGGGTGTCGTACTCCCGGGTCTGCAGCTGGCGGGTCTGCAGCTGGCTGCCGGCACCGGTGACGTCCGGCGGCGCGCCAGCGCAACCGGTGACCAGCGTGCAGGCAAATACCACGCCGGCGATGCGAGTTGTGCGGCTCATTCCGTACCTCCGAGGAACAGCGATTTGGACAGGTTGGCGAAGATCTCTTCATAGACCTTCGCATCCTCGATCGTCGAGCGCTTCTTGACCCGGCCCTGTTTGTCGAACACCACGTATTGCACCGTGACCCGCGCGACATAGCTGCCGGGTCTGGCAAGACTGGGTAAGACGACCAGCGTCAGCGAGATCACCTGATCATCCGAGGCAGTGGCATAGTAGCCACAACTGCCCCCTGTCATCGCGCAAAGTATGTCCATCGTGATCAGCCCGGCTTTCTCCGAGCCGGAGTCCGCGTCGACTTTCTTCGACGCGCTGAGCACACCGAGCGGCTTCTCGATGTAGTCCAGGTTGTACTCCATGTCCTGGATCACGGCCACGGATGCGGCCAGGATCGCCGCCTCGGATTCGACCTCAAAAACACGGCTCTGTTTCGCCCTTAGCTCCAGCGACGATTCATTCAGGCGCAGCGCGTCGGCGGGAATCTTCGCGGCGCAACCGGCGGATAACGCGGCCAGGACAGTGAACACCACGGCGGCACGGCTGCTCGCCCGCGGCGTGATTCCGGATCTCATCAGCGGACCCGCCCTCAGAAGCTGGAGCTGTGATAGGAGAAGTCACGGACCATGTCATTCTCATCAAAACGGATGACCACGGTCAGCGTACGCTGCGAGGTCGAGCTTGCACCCGCGCTCTTGCTCCCGGCACCGAGGCCGCCGCCAGAGCTGCTGAACAACAGGCCGACGATGGCGCCGCCGCTGCGCGAGTAGGCCACCTCGCTGGAGATCTTGTCGTAGATCCAGGTCTCCCGGCGCTCCTCATCGGTGGTCACGATATTGGGCGAACCCAGCACCTCGGCCACCTCGGCCCCGGACATACCGATACGGATTTCCCGCTGCACCGTGCCCACGGTAAGCCGGTCAGCGTCCTCCGCGCGCACGTCCCGGACATGATCCGAGGCGGTGCATCCGGCCAGGATCGTGGCGATCAGAAAAAAACTACCTGCGAATGATGCTCTGCTCATGTCGGTTCTCCTGCCGGTGGGGCTGGGTGCGCCACCGGGCTTTCCGCGTGAATCCGGGCCAATGCTGATGCCACAAGCCCGGCTTGCCAAGCATTTTCTGCTGCCATCGTGATTGTTGCTCCTGGTCGGGTTGTTGTCCTGTTGGAATCATTGAAATTCCTTAGGGGGCACGAAAAACCGGGCTAATGCCCGACCCTGTTGAGCGCCGGATACCGTTTGGCGCAGGCGCTTCGAGCAGGATTCCGGCGTTTTCGCGGGATTTGTGGCCGCGGTTGTGGTAAGACTGGCGTCCCGGGGTAACAGCCGGGTCAGACGATCACCCAAGAACGAGGTCAGCATGTCAGGTTCAGCAGTGTCAGGAACCGTTAAGTGGTTCAACGATCAGAAGGGATTCGGTTTTATCGAGCAGGAAGACGGCCCCGACGTCTTCGTCCATCACACCGCGATCAACTCCGAGGGGCGCCGCACCCTCGTAGACGGCCAGAAGGTCACCATGGAGGTCAAACAAGGCCCCAAGGGACTTCAGGCGGAGAATGTCACACCGGAGTAGCCGCCCAGCAATGGGCAGCGGACTTCTGCTGCTCCCACTCCTGTTGGTTGCCGCCGCCTGTACGGGCGGCGGCAACGGTCTCACCCGTTGCGCGGACGGCAGCCACGTCCAGGGCGAATGCCATCTGGCCCCGGACGGCACGTATTTTGGGGACGGCACCCGGGTCGCCGAAGACGTCGCTGACGATACAGCCGACCAGGCCGATGAAGAGGCCAACGAAGAATCAGGCTTGATTCCAGTGGAAGTGGTCGAAATCGAGGTCGGGTCCGACTGACGGCCTTGCGTTAGCATCAGGGTCCGGATGTGCAAGGCGTGGGGCCTGCGCGCCGGACACACACCCATGTGGCTGTCGCCGGGGGTCCTCACGGAGACGCGCCATCGACCGCTCACCCATGATTGCACCGACCGTTGATGACCGCTGCTGATCCCACGATCACTATCCACGACACCCTGCGGCGGGTGTTCGGCCTGCATGCGTTCCGGCCGCTGCAGCAGGCCATCATCGAAGGTCTGATCGCCGGCCGCGACGCCTTTGTGCTGATGCCGACCGGCGGTGGCAAATCTCTCTGCTACCAGCTGCCGGCCCTGCACCGCCCGGGCGTGGCGCTGGTGGTCTCACCGCTGATCTCGCTGATGAAGGATCAGGTCGACGCGCTAGACGCCAACGGCGTCGCCGCTGCCTGCTACAACTCGTCTCTGGATGCGGCGGCGGCCCGCGGTGTGCTGGCTCGATTGCATGCCGGCGAGCTGGATCTGCTCTATGTGGCCCCGGAGCGGCTGATGTCGCCTGATTTTCTCGAGCGGCTGGCACAGCTGCCGATCGCGCTGATCGCGGTGGACGAAGCCCACTGTGTTTCCCAGTGGGGCCATGACTTCAGACCCGAATATGCGGCCCTCGGCGATCTGCGTGCGCGTTTCCCGGGCGTCCCGCTGATCGCGCTGACCGCCACCGCCGACCCGCATACCCGGGAAGATGTCGTCCACTGTCTGGGTCTGGGCGAGGCGCATCGCTATATCAGCAGTTTCGACCGACCCAATATCCGTTACACCGTGCTCGAGAAGCATCGCCCGATAGATCAGCTCACCCGTTTCCTCGACAGCCGCCGGAGCGAAGCCGGAATCGTCTATGCGCTGTCGCGCAAACGCACCGAAGAGATTGCTGACCATCTGGTCGCAGCCGGCTATCAGGCCGCCGCCTATCATGCGGGGCTGGCCGGCGGGCTGCGTCACGACATCCAGGAGCGCTTCCTGCGTGATGATCTGAACATCGTCGTCGCCACGGTCGCGTTCGGTATGGGCATCGACAAACCCAACGTGCGTTTTGTCGTCCATTACGACCTGCCCAAACATATCGAAGGCTATTACCAGGAGACAGGCCGCGCCGGCCGCGACGGGCTGCCCGCAGAGGCCTTATTGCTCTTTGGCGCGCAGGACGTGGTCACCGCCCGCCGCCTGCTGGACGGCACCGAAAATCCCGAGCAGCGGCGCATCGAGTCGCACAAGCTCCAGGCCATGGTTGGCCTGGCCGAGAGCCTGAGCTGCCGCCGCCGGGTACTGCTGGGCTATTTTGGCGAGGAACTGGAGGCGGACTGCGGCAACTGCGATATTTGCCTCAACCCACCAGAGACCTTCGACGCCACGGTGGCCGCACAAAAGGGGCTCTCCTGCGTGTATCGGGTCGGCCAGCGTTTCGGCGTCAAACATGTGGTGGATGTGCTGCGCGGCGCCGATACCGAGCGGGTTCGCAAACTCGGCCATGACCGACTCTCGACCTATGGCATCGGCGCTGACATGAGCGACGCCGAATGGTCGTCGCTGGCACGGCAGCTGATCCATCTCGGCTTTTTGACCCAGGACGTGGCCAATTATTCGGTGTTGAAGCTCACCGATAAATCGCGGCCGGTGCTGCGCGGCGAGCACCCCCTGCGCCTGGCCCGACCGCGGCTCCGGCAGGCGAAGAAAAAGAAACGCGCCCGTTCGGCGATCGGGCTGGCCGCGGCCGACGAGGCCATGTTCGAAACGCTCCGCGCGCTGCGCAAGCGTCTGGCCGAGGACCAGGGCGTACCGCCATATGTGATCTTCGGCGACGCCACGCTGGTGGAAATGAGTCAGCGCAAACCCGCCAACGAGACCGAGTTGCTGGACATCACCGGCGTCGGTCAGGTCAAGCTGGAACGCTATGGCGCCGCGTTCCTCGAAGCGGTCGAGCAGGGCCGGATCGCGGACACCGTCGAGCGATAGGAACGGCCGCCTGCGTGGTCGCGGACTCCTCCTTATTGCGCGGCAGGCAGATCGCGCAGGAACGCGTCGACGATCTCCGCAACACGCTGGTTGCCGAGCGCGGAATAGTGGATCGACATCGGATAGTAAAGCAGCTGTCTGGCCTGCTCTGTCCCCTGCGCGTCGATCACGGCCTGCAGCGGACCCGTGAGGTCGAGGAAGTGATAGCCCAGTCGTTCACCGGAGACACGGAAGTGGTCGCGTAGCATTGAGCTCATGCCGGCCATCAGCTCAGCCAGCTCAGGTTCCTCGAAGCGGACATAGTCCGCATAGGCGGTGTGCGCCGAAGGCGAATAGACCAGCACCGGCACAAAGCCATGCTCTCCCGCCAGCGCGACGAATGTCTCCAGCGCCGCGTCAAACAGGCTCGGCGACAGCGCGCCCTGGTCCATGGCCGTGGCCACCGCGATCTCGTCACGATCGGCGTTACGCAGGTTGAATGGCACCTGCTCGGCGCCGAAGTCGAGCGTGTAATAGAAACGCAGATCTTCGGTGTCGACATTCTCGAACGCGGCATCCCGGGCAGGCCCCGACGCGGCGATCAGGGGCTGCAGATATTCGACGCGGGTCGCGGCGAGGAGATTGTAGACATAGCTTCGCGATCCCAGAGCCCGGCACAACAGACCGGAGCAATCGAGCTCGGTCGCAACGCCGGCGTGATCATCGCGATAGGACCAGTAGCGCATCGCGTCACGCAGGTCGTTGCCTTCATAGACATTCATCAGCACGACCCGCGGCTGTTTTGGCAGGCCAAAGCGGCGCAGGATCACCAGGTATTCATACAGACCGATCGCCGGCGTGCCGAGATTGTAGACGCTGCGACCCGAGAGTCGCGCAAGGACCACCGGCCATACCTCTGCCGGATGCACCGAATGGCACCAGGTAAACGAATCACCGATGGCGATGATGTCGAAGCGGGCCCGCTCATAACCGGCATCTGGCGGATTGCAGAAGCCCTGGGCGTCGGTGACGATCGTCGGCACCGCGCCCTCATCGAGGAAGGTCTTGCTGACCTCGGTCTGCGGGCGGTACTTGAGCAGCAGTGGACCACCGTCGTCTCGCTCCACGCCCATCACGTCGTTACGTGTCGGCAGACCGCGCGTCTCGGCGATGCGCAGACGCAAATCCGGCTGGAAATGCTGCAGCAGGGTCAGCGGGAGGACCTGAGGCATTAACCGCAGCGAGACTTCGACACCCACAAACAGAATGGCGAGAGGAATCAGGAGCATCGCGAGTCGTTTGATCATGTGCTGCGAGTCTGGCCCAGGACATCACCGTATTGGCGTCCGATCACAGGCTGTGATTATAGCCGCCCGAGCACCGACCGGCCGCCGGAAAGAGATGCCTCAAAAGACCCAGTTTGCCCTCAGAGCGAGGTTCAAACCCGGTGCGTCTATGCCGGAGCCGTGCTCACGATAGCGGCGATCGAACAGGTTTTCCGCGCGCAATCCGAGCTCCAGCGAGTTGCTCGGGTACCAGGCCAGATCGACGTTGACGGTGCCCCAGCCGGGCGTACCGTCCGGATCGATCCTCGGGTCTGCCTCATCCCGCGGGCTCAATCGCCCCTGGTCATCAGCGAACAGCAGATAGGGCTCCAGACGCAGATCGGTCCATCCGGTATAGACCAGCCCGAGCCGGCCGTTTAGCGGCGGCACCCGATCGGCAGGATCCTCCATACCGCCCGGCTCGCGTTCGTCGCCGCGGGTGTAATTGAGCACGCCATAGAGCTCAAACGCATCGCCGAATTCGAAGCGTCCGCCCGCTTCTACGCCGACCAGATCAGCCTCGTTGGCATTGACACTCCGCACCACATCACGCCCGTCTGGCGTGATCTCACCAGTGAGCACCGAGGTGATCTTGTCATCGTAATCGAGCCGGAAAACAAATAGCTCGGCCTGCCAGCGGGGCCGGTCTATCTTGACGCCGATATCGGCGCTGATCACGGTCTCCGGATCCAGATCCGGCGAGGCCACGTTAAAGCGGTTGCCGGGCCGCGGCCCAAGCGTGCCCAGGTCGAATATATTTGGCGCACGGAAGCCGCGGCCCAGGTTCGCCAACAGATTGACCGTCGGTGTCCAGCGCCAGGCGGCATGCACATCGCCGGTCAGGTCATCGGGTTTGAGCCGCACGTTGCGGCCGTCCAGCGCGTCGGGCAGCTTGATGTCGAATGTGCTGTAGCGGACGCCGGCCCCCAGGCTCAGACGCTCTGCCGCCTGCCAGTCGGCCGCGAGATAAGCCGAGAGGCTGTCGAGACTCGAGTCGTCCGGGAAGCGGCTCGGTACCAGCGCGGTGACCCCGGTATCCCGGTCGGTTTCGAGCCGCCGGCTGTCCACACTGTCCCGATACAGCTCGGCGCCGCCGGTCAGGCGGAGCGTCTTGGCAGGCCGCGCATCAAGCTGCAATGTCAGGCCATCGAGCGTGCTCTTGTTGTCCTCGTTGACGGTAATCGCCGAGCCGAAGTCGCGGCTGCGCCGATCATCCTTGATGATTTGCCGGGCCGCGTGAATCTCGACCTGGTCCAGCCAGCCAGCCGCAGGCGC
>JBATKC010000410.1:0-3251 GCA_049669065.1 Gammaproteobacteria bacterium | reverse complement strand
GCTTACCAGGGCGCGCATCGGGTCTTTAACGTGGGCGACGGCAACCACGCCAGCATGGGCGAATATTTCCGGCGGGTCGCGGCCATCGCCGGTCTGCCGGCGCCGGAGGAACTCGAGATGGAGACCCTGCTCGCCCGCTCCTCGCCCATGATGCGCAGTTTCCTGCAGGAATCCCGGCGCCTCGACAGCGGGCTCATGCGCTCGGAGCTCGGCTACAGACCCCTTTTCCAGGACCTGGACCAGGGCATCGAGGCCAGCCTGCGCGAAGACGCCGCGGGCGGTTGATCAGGGTTGGGATGCGCGGCTGTTGAGCCAGTCCGTCAGCGGCCCCCACTGTTCCCAATCCGGCCACGCCAGATACTCCGGCAGATCGAAAACCCCCAGACCCCGGGAGTAGGCCCGGATATAGTTTTGCGCCTCACGCAAAGTGGCCACATAGGGCACCGATTGCTTGCGCAAAAACAGATCCAGTTCGTCAAAGATCACCGTGTTCTGGATGATACGATTGCCCACGAGTCCGATCTTGGCCTGCTTCTTCTCGATCTTGCCCGAGGACAGCAGTTCGGCAAGGAAGTGCCGCGTGGCCCGCATGTCGATCTCGGACGGCATCACCGGCACCAGCACTGTCTCAGCGCGCCGCAGCAGTTCGGTCAACTCTCTGCCATGGCTGCGCGCCGGAGCGTCGATCACCACATATTCGGAATCCCGGGGCAGGTGACGCAGACCATCCTCGAACGCCGCCAGAGCGGTGACTTCAGGCATGTTGTCGGGCCGCAGATCTGCCCAATCCAGACTCGAGCGCTGCGGGTCAAAATCCGCCAGCGCCACCTTGTGGCCCCGTAATGCGTAATAGCTGGCCAGGTTTGTGGCGATGGTGCTCTTGCCACAGCCTCCTTTGGCATTCATGACGATGATATGACGCATGCGTTCCCTCCCGGATTGTCGTCGAATTCAAAAGCTGTCAGCCCAGGCCCAGTTCCGGCCAGAGCGTATCGATCCTGCGGCGTGTTGCTTCATCCATGCTGATTGGCGTGCCCCACTCGCGATGGGTCTCGCCCGGCATTTTGTTGGTGGCATCAAAACCGATCTTCGATCCCAGACCCGAGACCGGCGAGGCGAAATCCAGATAGTCGATCGGCGTGTTGTTGATGATCGTCGTGTCCCGGGCCGGGTCCATGCGCGTGGTCATGGCCCAGATCACGTCCTGCCACGAGCGCACGTCCACGTCGTCGTCGGTGACGATCACGAACTTGGTGTACATGAACTGCCGCAGGAATGACCAGACACCCATCATCACGCGGCTGGCGTGCCCCGGATACTGTTTGCGGATGCTGACGATCGCCATGCGATAGGAGCATCCCTCCGGCGGCAGATAGAAATCCACGATCTCCGGATACTGGCGCTTGAGGATCGGCACGAATACTTCGTTGAGCGCGACCCCCAGGACTGCCGGTTCATCCGGCGGCCGTCCCGTATAGGTACTGTGATAGATCGGGTCGTCACGATGGGTAATGCGATCGATGGTAAAGACCGGGAACGCTTCCACTTCGTTGTAATAGCCGGTGTGGTCGCCAAATGGCCCCTCGGGCGCGGTGTCGGCGGGGGAGATATGCCCCTCGAGCACGATCTCCGCGCTGGCAGGCACCTGCAGGTCGCTGCCGATGCATTTCACCAGCTCGGTCTTCGAGCCCCTCAGCAGCCCCGCGAAGGCATATTCTGACAGGGTATCCGGCACCGGCGTGACGGCGCCGAGTATCGTCGCCGGGTCGGCACCCAGGACGACCGCGATCGGGAAATCCTCGCCCGGATGCGCCTGCTGCCACGCCTGGAAATCCAGCGCGCCACCGCGGTGAGACAACCAGCGCATGATGACGCGATTGCGTCCGATGACCTGTTGACGGTAGATACCGAGGTTTTGTCTGGGGCTGGCCGGACCCCGTGTCACCACCAGCCCCCAGGTGATCAACGGTCCGGCGTCGCCGGGCCAGCAGGTCTGGATCGGCAGACGGGCCAGATCCACATCCGGCCCTTCGGCAAGGTTGGTCTGGCAGAGCCCGGACCGGCGCAGCCTGGGGCCCATGTTGAGGACCTGGCGGAACACCGGCAATTTGTCCCAGGCGTCGCGCATGCCGCGAGGCGGCTCGGGCTGACGCAGAAAGGCCAGCAGCTCGCCGATCTCGCGCAGCGCGTCGACCGACTCCTCGCCCATGCCGAGGGCCACCCGTTCCGGTGTGCCGAACAGATTCCCCAGCACCGGCATCTGATAACCTTGAGGCTGCTCAAACAAGAGGGCCGGGCCGCCGCGGCGCAAGGTGCGGTCACAGATCTCGGTCATCTCCAGGCGCGGACTGACCGGCGCCTGGATACGCTTCAACAGATCCCGGGCCTCGAGCTGCCCGAGAAAATCGCGGAGATCACGGTATTTCATTACGAATGTCTGGAATGTGCCGCCGACACTATAATCACGCGCAAGCGATGATGAAAGCTTATGTTAACTGCGATCAGATGCTCCACATAGACGGACCGCGGGCAAGCGGCCGGTATCACCCGTGAGCGCGCCGGGTGCGCGCCCGGATTCGGCGCTCGCAAACGCCGGCGTGCGTTTTGTAAAGATGCACGGTCTGGGCAATGATTTTGTCGTCATCGACCGCCGTTATCAGAGTTTTGCGGCCGACACCGACCAGATCCGCGCGATGGCCGATCGCCATACCGGTATCGGCTTTGACCAGCTGCTGCTGCTCGACCCGCCGCGCCAGGGCGGTGACGTGGCCTACGGGATCTACAATGCGGACGGCCTCGCGGCAGAGCAATGCGGCAACGGTCTGCGCTGTGTCGCGCTGCTGTTTTACGAGACCAGCGCCGGGCGGCGCCGGGAGATGGCGGTGGAGAGCCCGTCGGGCACCGTGCGCGCCCGGATCCGGGACGACGGCCTGGTGACTGTAGAGATGGGCGTGCCGGACTTCCGGCCGGCGGCGCTGCCGTTCGAGGCGACAGAGCAGGCGCTGGTCTATACCATTGAGGCCGCGGGGCGCAGCGTCGAGATCGGCGCGGTATCCATGGGCAACCCCCATGCGGTAATCCGCGTGGCTGCGGCCGCCAGCGCGCCGGTGACGGAGCTCGGTGCGGTGATAGAGCACCATCCGGCCTTCCCGAAAGGCGTCAACGTCGGCTTTATGGAGATCGTGGATCGAAGTCATATCGTGCTCCGGGTGCATGAGCGTGGATGCGGCGAGACCCGCGCATGCGGCACC
>JBATKC010000409.1:0-2686 GCA_049669065.1 Gammaproteobacteria bacterium | reverse complement strand
ACGCCCAACACGTCCGCGCCGAGCACTGCGGCCAGCGTCAGGATCGCCATGCCGAGGACGCCGAGCAGGAGCGCGCGCGCTGCGTGGTGACGCCGATAGCCGAGGTACAGGGCGAGCGTGCTGGTGGGCAGCACCAGCAACAGCAGCAACGCGTGAAATTCATGGTCCGCAAACAGGGTACCGCCAAAAATCGGAAACAGAACCACCAGCACGGGCGTGGCCAGGCAATGGACCACGCACAGGGCCGAGATACCCATCGCGACCGCGTCGAGTGATTCGCCGGATTTATCCACGCGCGACATCAGACATCTGTGCCCGGGCGGTTTGCGGGGACCGAGCCCTGCGATGCCATGGGCTCATGCGCCATCATGGTCTGCTCCCCGGGCGGCACGGCAGCGCGGACAACGGCCGTGGATCTCGACTGTTTGTGAATCCACCTGGAATCCGTGTCTTGACGCGCCCCGGTCGAGCACCGCGTGGATCTGCGGGTCATCAATTTCGGCGACCTGATCGCAGTTGCTGCAGACCAGCAGCTGGGCACTGTGCTGACGGGCCGGATGGATACATGCCACATAGGCGTTGAGCGAATCGATGCGATGGACCAGGCGCGCATCGAGCAGGAACTCCAGCGCCCGGTATACCGTGGGCGGCGCGGCGCGGCGCCCGGCGCGGCTGAGCTGGTCGAGAATGTCATAGGCTTTGGCGGGCTCGTGACCCTGGCAGATGATTTCCAGCACCTGCCGCCGGGTTGCTGTCAGCTGCAGGCCGTTGGCAAGACAATGCGCTTCGGCATCAGCCAGCGCGCGGCTGACACAGACCGAGTGATCGTGGTCGGGGGCGACAAACGCGCTGGCGCTTTTGGACGGGTGCATGACTGTTGTTGAATCTCAGCATCGGATGCGGACTGTTATGTTATAACATTCTGCTATGCAACGCGTGATCCGCAAGCTCGTTTTCTTCGCCAGCCTGGCCACCGTCAGCCTGGCCGTCCATGCCGAGGGTCATCCGCCGTCCCTGACCCTCGAGGGTGATGCGGTCCAGGGCGGATTGCTGATCGGTCATACCGATCCCCAAGCCCGGGTCCTGCTGGATGAGCGCCCGGTTCGGGTGTCGGCGAACGGCGCCTTCCTGATCGGTTTTGGCCGCGATGAGACGCAGCCGTTGACCCTGACGATCACGACTCAGGGCGGCCGGTTGACGCGAGAACTCGGGGTCCGGCCTCGTTCCTACCGGCTCCAGCGGGTGGACGGATTGCCGCAATCAAGGGTCACCCCACCGGCGGAGGTCAGCCGGCGGATCCAGCAGGAAGCGGCGCGGATCCGCGAGGCGCGCAGCCATGATGACCCGCGGGCCGATTTCGAAAGCGGGTTTATCTGGCCGCTCCACGGACGCGTGACCGGCGTCTACGGCAGCCAGCGCATACTCAACGGTCAGCCGGGCCGGCCGCATTATGGCGTCGACGTGGCGGCGCCGGTTGGCCGATCGGTGACAGCGCCGGCGGACGCGGTCGTCACGCTGGTGGACCCCGACATGTATTTCTCCGGAGGAACCCTGATCATGGATCATGGTCACGGCCTCACCTCAACATTTATCCATCTGAGCAAGATTCTGGTCGTGGAAGGCCAGGCGGTCAGACAGGGTCAGCCGGTGGCCGAGGTCGGTGCCACCGGACGGGCCACCGGGCCCCATCTGGACTGGCGCATGAACCTGTTCGAGACGCGGCTGGATCCGGCTCTGGTGGTCGGCCCGATGCCCGCGGAAAAGCCGGTTCCTGCAACACCGTGAGTCTCCCGGTTATCGGCTTCCGCACTGCAGCGGCCGTGATACACTCCGCTCAACATGGCTTCGCCCAAATCTGTGTTCTGTGATCGTCGCCGCCGATAAGCTCGGCGCGGAGCTTGCCCGGGCACTCGCCCCGGTCTATCTCGTTACCGGAGACGATCCGCTCCTGACTATCGAGGCTGCAGATCGTATCCGCGCCGCGGCCCGCCAGGCCGGGTTCCAGGACCGCACCGTATTCACCGTTGAACGTGGCTTCGACTGGCAGGAGCTGGCGGCTGCGGGCGCGAGCATGTCCTTGTTCGCCGAACGGCGTCTGCTCGAGTTGCGCATGTCCTCGGCCAAGCCCGGGACCGTCGGCGCCAAAGTCCTTGGCGCCTATGCCGGCGCCCCGCCAGAGGACAATCTGCTGCTCATCCTCGCGCCCCGCATCGACAAGAAAGCTCTGCAATCGAGCTGGGTACGTGCGCTGGACAAGGCCGGCGTCGTGGTTCAGGTGTGGCCGCTGGACCGGCGTCAGCTGCCGCGCTGGATCGCCGGGCGGATGGCTGAAGAAGGACTGCGGCCGGCGCCCGGCGCGGCAGATCTGATCGCGGATCGGGTGGAGGGCAACCTGCTGGCTGCGGACCAGGAGATCCGCAAGCTGGCATTGCTGTTGGGGCGGGGCAATGTCAGCGAGGAAGACGTCGCTCGAGCAGTGACCGACAGCGCCCGATTCGATGTCTTTGCGCTGGTCGATGCCGTCGATGCCGGAGACCTGGGGCGGAGCCAGCGCATACTCGCCGGACTGCGTGGTGAGGGGGTGGAACCGGTCCTGGTGTTATGGGCGCTGACGCGTGAAATCCGCGCGCTTGCCGGGGTGGCCTGGAAGCTCGGGCAGGGCCGGGCCGAGGGCGACGCCATGCGC
>JBATKC010000408.1:0-4882 GCA_049669065.1 Gammaproteobacteria bacterium | reverse complement strand
CGTCTACCGGCTGCACCACGATAAACAAAGTCTGTGGCTCGGGCATGAAGGCGGTCATGCTGGCCAACGATCTGATCCGCGCGGGCTCGGCAGACATCGTGCTCGCCGGCGGCATGGAATCCATGAGCCTGGCCCCCTACCTGCTGCCCAAAGCGCGTACCGGCTATCGCATGGGTCACCAGCAGGTTCTGGACCACATGTTTTTCGATGGTCTGCAGAATCCCTATGACGACAACATGATGGGCCACTTCGCCGAGCTCACCGCGGACAAGTATCAATTCACCCGCGAGGCCCAGGATGACTTTTCCATCACCTCTGTAAAGCGGGCCTTGTCCGCCATCGACAACGGCAAATTTGCCGATGAGATCGCGCCCGTGCTGGTCAAGTCGCGCCGCGGCGAGACCACGGTGGACACCGACGAGGAACCGGGCCGCTGCGATCTGGAGAAGATCACGCAGATGCGACCCGCGTTCCGGCGCGATGGCGGCACGGTAACGGCCGCCAGCTCGTCGTCGATCTCTGACGGCGCCGCGGCGCTGATCCTGATGCGCGAATCGGAGGCAAAAAAACGCGGCGTCGCGCCGCTGGCACGCGTCGCCGGCCACAGCGGCTTTGCCCATGCCCCCGAGTGGTTTACGACCGCCCCGGTATTCGCCGTGGAGGCGCTGCAAGAAGCCCTCGGCTGGACCGCCGAGACCACCGATCTGTATGAGATCAACGAGGCCTTCGCGGTGGTCACGATGGCCGCGATCACCGACCTCAAGCTGGACCACGACAAGGTCAACGTCAACGGCGGCGCGTGCGCCCTCGGTCATCCGATCGGCGCCAGCGGCGCCCGCCTGATCGTCACGCTGATCCACGCGCTGCGCCAGCGCAAGCTCAGGACCGGTATCGCCTCGCTGTGCATCGGCGGCGGCGAAGCCACCGCGATCGGAATCGAAGCCCTGTGAGGCGCAAAGCAGTAGACTGACCCAATGCCCCGGATCCGCACCCAGCTCGACCCGCGCAGCGATGGATTCGTCGCCAATGCTCAGCACATGGAATCACTGGTCGGCGATCTGAAGCGCCAGCTCGAGCGCGTCGCCCTGGGCGGCAGCGAGCGGGCGCGCGCCAAACATCTGCAGCGAGACAAACTGCTGCCCCGGCAACGTATCGAAGCGCTGCTGGATGAGGGCAGCCCGTTCCTGGAACTCTCCGCCCTCGCCGCCCACGGGCTCTACGATGACGCCGCGCCCTGCGCCGGAATCATCACCGGCATCGGCCGGGTGCGCGGCGTCGAAGTCATGGTCGTGGCTAATGACGCCACGGTAAAAGGCGGCACCTATTTTCCGATGACGGTTAAGAAGCACCTCCGCGCTCAGGAGATCGCGCTGGAGAATCACCTGCCCTGCGTCTATCTGGTCGATTCCGGCGGCGCCTTTTTGCCGATGCAGGATGAGGTCTTCCCGGACCGGGACCACTTCGGCCGCATCTTCTACAATCAGGCGCAACTCTCGGCGCTGGGTATCCCGCAGATCGCAGTCGTGATGGGCTCTTGCACCGCCGGCGGCGCGTATGTGCCGGCGATGTGTGACGAGGCGATTATCGTGCGCGAACAAGGCACGATCTTCCTCGGCGGTCCGCCGCTGGTAAAGGCCGCCACCGGGGAGGTGGTCGACGCCGAGTCACTGGGCGGTGGCGACGTGCACAGCCGGATCTCCGGGGTCACGGATCACCTGGCCAACGACGATGCCCATGCCCTCGACATCGCGCGCGATATCGTCGCCGCGCTGAACCGGCGCAAACAGATGACTCTGGAGATCCGCGAGCCCCGGGAGCCGGTCTATGCGGCCAGCGAGCTCTACGGCATCGTGCCCCAGGATACGCGCTACCCCTACGAAGTCCGCGAGATCATCGCCCGCCTGGTGGACGCCTCCGAACTGACCGAATTCAAGCCGCTCTACGGCAAGACCCTGGTCTGCGGCTTCGCCCATCTGCACGGTTATCCGGTCGGCATCATCGCCAACAACGGCATCCTGTTCTCCGAGTCAGCGCTCAAGGGCGCCCACTTTATCCAGCTGTGCAACCGGCGCCGGGTGCCGCTGGTGTTCCTGCAAAACATCACCGGTTTTATGGTCGGCAAGAAATACGAAAACGCCGGGATCGCCAAGGACGGCGCCAAGGTGGTCAATGCAGTCGCTACCGCCACCGTGCCCAAATTCACCGTGATCATCGGCGGCTCGTTTGGCGCCGGCAATTACGCCATGTGCGGCCGTGCCTATGGTGCGCGCATGCTCTGGACCTGGCCCAATGCGCGTATCTCGGTGATGGGCGGCGAGCAGGCCGCCTCGGTGCTGGCCACGGTCCGCCAGGATGGTCTCGATGCTCGCGGCGAGACCTGGCCTGAGACGGAAAGGGCCGCGTTCGAGAGTAAGATCCGGGAACAGTACGAGACCCAGGGACATCCCTACTACGCCAGCGCCCGACTCTGGGACGACGGTGTGATCGACCCGCTGGACACCCGCCGCGTGCTCGCGCTGGCGATCTCCGCCAGCGCCAATGAGCCGCCCCGGCCAGAGGGTCCCTACGGCATATTTCGCATGTAAGCGGCCGGCCCGGTCACGGGCGGGCAGACGGAGTTTTTCATGTCATCTGAGACGGTATTACTTGAGGTCGATGCCCGCGGCGTCGCCACGGTGACCTTGAACCGGCCCGCGGTGCATAACGCGTTTGACGAGGCCCTGATCGAACGGCTGACCCGGATCCTGATCGACACCGCCGCGCGCGACGAGGTGCGGGTGGTGGTCCTGACCGGCGCCGGCCGCTCCTTTTGCAGTGGCGCGGACATGGAGTGGATGCGCTCCATGGCCGGGTTTAGCGAGGCCGAAAACCTGGAGGACGCGCTCAGATTGTCCGAGCTGATGGCGACACTCAACGCATTGCCCAAACCCACCATCGCGCGGATCAACGGACATGCCTTTGGCGGCGGTATCGGACTGATCTGCTGCTGTGACATCGCGGTGGCCGCCGAGGACGCGCGCTTCGCGCTCAGCGAAGTACGCCTGGGCCTGATTCCGGCGGTGATCTCGCCCTATGTGATCGACGCCATCGGCGTACGTCATGCACGACGCTTTTTCCTCACCGGTGAGGCGGTGACCGCGCGCAAGGCCCGCCGGGTCGGGCTGATCCACGAGATCGCCAAGGACGGCCATCTCGACGACGTGGTCGAGGATCAGATCGGCATGCTGCTGCAGGGCGGACCCGTGGCGATGCGCGAGTGCAAGGCGCTGATCCACATGGTCGACGGCCATACGCTGGCCTCCGACCAGGCCTTGCGCCGGCGTACCGCCGAACTCATCGCCCAGCTGCGTATCGCGGAGGAAGGCCAGGAGGGTCTCGGCGCATTTCTGCAAAAGCGCCCGCCCAAGTGGTCCGACAAACGCTGATGTTTGGCCGTCTGCTGATCGCTAATCGCGGCGAGATCGCCTGCCGCATCATCCGCAGCTGCCAGCGCCTGGGCATCCACACCATCGCGGTCCATTCAGCTGCCGATGCCCATGCCCGGCATGTGCGTCTGGCCGACGAAGCTGCCGATCTCGGCGGGCTGCGCCCGGATGAGTCCTACCTGCGTATCGACCGGCTGATCGAGCTGGCCCGACAGCGCGGCGCCGATGCGATCCACCCCGGATACGGCTTCCTGTCGGAGAACCCGGACTTCTCCGCCGCCTGCGCCAGAGCCGGGATCACGTTTGTCGGACCCGGCGCAGAGACCATCCGCTTGATGGGATCCAAGAGCCGTGCGCGACAGATCATGGCCGCCGCCGGTGTGCCCGTCGTGCCCGGCTACGATGACGACGACCAGGACGATGCCAGATTGCTGGCCGCGGCACGCGAGACCGGCTTCCCGGTGATGCTCAAGGCCTCGGCCGGCGGCGGCGGCAAGGGCATGCGCGTGATCCGGGACGAAGCGGCCTTTGGCCAGGCTCTGGCTGGCGCGCGTCGCGAAGCGGCGGCGGCCTTTGGCGACACCCGGATGATCCTCGAACGCTATGTGACCGAGCCGCGCCACGTGGAAGTGCAGATCATCGGTGATCAGCACGGCGAGGTGCTGCATCTGTTCGAGCGCGAATGCTCGATCCAGCGCCGTCACCAGAAGATTATCGAGGAATCCCCCTCACCGGTGGTCGGAGACACGCTGCGCCGGCGGCTGACCGAGGCGGCGGTCGCGGCCGCCAGAGCGGTGGATTACGTCAACGCCGGCACCGTGGAGTTTCTGCTCGATGCATCCGGTGAGTTTTTCTTTATGGAGATGAACACCCGCCTCCAGGTCGAGCATCCGGTCACCGAGGCGATCACCGGCGTGGATCTGGTCGAGTGGCAGCTGCGTGTCGCCGCCGGGGAACCCCTGCCCTGCAGCCAGGATGACATCGTCAGTCACGGCCATGCGATCGAGGCACGGATTTACGCCGAGAATCCGTTTAACGATTTCCTGCCTTCGACCGGGCGGATCGGCCGCTTTGTCTATCCCCATGGCGCCATGGACCTGCGTATGGACACCGGCATCGAGGATGGCGATGAGGTCAGCATCCACTATGACCCGATGCTGGCCAAGCTGATCGTGTGGGGACCGGACCGGCCGGCCGCAGTCGAACGTCTGCGTCACGCCCTCGCCCGCACATTGCTGACCGGTCCGACCACCAATCTGCCGCTGCTGCGCAGCATCGCCGGCCACCCGGACTTCGCCGACGCACGTATGGATACCGCGTATCTGGACACGCACCTCGACCGGGTGCTCGCCACACTACCGGCGGCCCACGACATCGCGCTGATCGCGGCGGCCTGCAGCTTCGCCCGGTCGCAGCGACCGGTGGCGTCGGTCTCCGACCCGTGGTCGGCCTGGGAC
>JBATKC010000407.1:0-3851 GCA_049669065.1 Gammaproteobacteria bacterium | reverse complement strand
TACGCGGCATCGGCCCGGCGCTGATGTCCGGCCGGATCGCCGATATCGCGATCCATCCGCAAAACCCGAACATCTGGTTTGTGGCGGTGGGCAGCGGCGGCGTGTGGAAGACGGTGAACCGCGGTACCACCTGGGAGCCGGTCTTTGACGACCAGAGTTCCTATTCCATCGGCTCGGTGGCGATCGATCCGAACGACCCGGACACCGTCTGGGTCGGCACCGGCGAAAACGTCAGCGGCCGCCACGTCGGGTATGGCGACGGTATCTACCGCAGCCGCGATGGCGGCAAGACATGGATCAACATGGGCCTGGCCGCCTCCGAACACATCAGCACGATCCGGATCGATCCGCGTGATTCCAATGTCATCTATGTCGCGGTCCAGGGGCCGTTGTGGTCCGGTGGTGGTGAGCGCGGTGTTTACAAGACCACCGATGGTGGTGAGACCTGGGCGCGCATCCTCGCCGCTGGCCCGTATACCGGAGCCAACGAGGTGCACCTGGATCCGCGCGATCCGGATGTGGTCTACGCGGTGCTGCATCAGCGCATGCGCAATGTAGCCGTGTTGATCAACGGCGGGCCCGAGTCAGGGATATACAAATCCAGCGACGGCGGCGCCACCTGGCGTGAACTGACCGAGGGCCTGCCCGAGGAAGACATGGGCAAGATCGGTCTGGCCATCTCGCCGCAGGATCCGGACGTGGTCTACGCCACAATCGAGCTGGCCCGCCGCAGTGGCGGCTTCTGGCGTTCGGCCGACGGCGGCGAGACCTGGGAGAAACGCAACGACTATCTATCAAGCGGCACCGGGCCGCATTACTACATGGAGATCTACGCCAGCCCTCATGCCTTTGACCGGGTCTATCAGATGGATGTGCAGATGCATGTGACCGAAGACGGCGGCAAGACCTTTACCAAGACGCCGCGCGGTGCCAAGCATGTCGATCATCATGCCATCGTCTTTGCTTCGGATGACCCGCAATATATCCTGGTCGGCACCGATGGCGGTCTGTACGAGAGCTACGATCTGGGCGTGACCTGGAAGTTTGTCGCCAACCTGCCGGTGACCCAGTTCTACAAGGTCTCGGTCGACTACGACACGCCGTTTTACAATGTCTATGGCGGCACTCAGGACAACAATACCCAGGGTGGTCCATCACGCACCGATACCATCAGCGGCATCGTCAACAGCGACTGGTTGGTGATACAAAGCGGTGACGGCCATCAGCCGGCGGCGGACTACAGCAACCCCGACATCGTCTATGCGCAGTCCCAACAGGGCTTTCTGAATCGTTACGATCGGCGCACCGGCGAATCGGTGTCAATCCAGCCACAATCCGGACCCGGCGAGCCCGCCGAGCGCTTTAACTGGGATTCACCGATCCTGATCAGCCAGCATGATCCGGCGCGGCTGTATTTCGCCAGTCAGCGTCTGTGGCGCAGCGATGATCGTGGTGACTCCTGGACGCCGGTCAGCGGCGATCTGTCGCGGGGCCGGGACCGCATGACTCTGCCGATCATGGGCCGGGTGTGGAGCTACGATTCGCTGTGGGATTTTCTCGCCATGTCGGTGTATGGCTCGGTGACCTCGGTGTCCGAATCGCCGCTGGTGCCCGGGCTGATCTATACCGGTACCGATGACGGCCTGATCCAGGTGACCGAGAACGGCGGTGAAAGCTGGCGCCGGGTCGACAAACTCCCGGGCGTGCCGGGGGATTTCTTTGTCAATGACATCAAGGCGGATCTGCATGACCCGGACACGGTCTATGTGGTGGCGGACGACCACAAGTCCGGCGACTTTGCGCCTTATGTGTTGAAGAGCACCGACCGCGGCCGCTCCTGGCGCAGCATCGCCGGCGATCTGCCGGCCCGTCATGTGTCGTGGCGCCTGGTCCAGGATCATGTCAAACCGGATCTGTTGTTCCTGGGTACCGAGTTCGGCGTCTTCTTTACCGTCGACGGCGGCCGTCGATGGGTCAAGCTGGGCGGTGCGCCGACGATCCCGTTCCGCGACCTGGTGATCCAGACGCGGGAGAATGATCTGGTCGGCGCCACGTTTGGACGCGGTTTCTTTGTGCTGGACGATTACTCGCCGCTGCGTCAGATCGACGCCGGAATGCTCACCAGCGAGACGGTATTGTTCCCGGTGCGTGACGCGCGCTGGTATGTGCCAAGGCGTCCGCTTGGCTGCTCGCTGCCCGATTGCCCGGCCAGCCAGGGCGACGCGTTTTTTGTCGCGCCCAACCCACCGTTTGGCGCTGTGTTTACCTACTACCTGCCCGAGGAGCTCAAGAGCCTGAAGGATCAGCGACGGGCGCGCGAGAAACCGCTGGAGGCCGACGGTAAGGACACGCCGTTTACCGGCTGGGACGCCGTGCGCGAGGAAGCGATCGAGGAGCCGCCGATGATGGTGCTGACCGTGCGTGACCCGGCTGGTGAAATCGTGCGCCATCTTGAAGGGCCGGCCACCGCGGGGTTCCACCGCGTAGCCTGGGATTTGCGTTATCCGCTGCTGGATCCCTGGACACCGCCCGTCGACGACGAGCCCTACACACCGCCAGCCGGCGTGATGGCAGCCCCCGGATCCTATACTGCCAACCTGGCGCGTCGCGTCAATGGCCGGCTCGAACCCGTCGGTCAGCCACAACGGTTCCAGGTCGAATCGATACGCGACCCAGTGCTGCCCGAACCCGATCAGGCCTCGCGTCTGGCCTTTGCCAGGCGGGCCAACGAACTCAAACGCGTGGTCAAGGGCGCAGTCTCGGCCATCGACGAATTTGTCACCGATCTGGATGCGGCAAAGGAGGTCCTGAAGCGTTCACAAGCCGATGCAGCGCTGTACGCCGAAGCGGTGGATATCCAGCAGCAGGCCAAACGGCTGCGTGACCGGCTGACGAACACCGAGGAGCGCGATCAGATGCGTTACCCTGGACCCATGCCGATCGACAAACGGCTCGCTCATGCGACCGCCGGTGCGACCACCACGGTCTATGGACCGACCGGGACCCAGGCCACGGCGCTGGACACTGCGGCACAGGAATTCGCCCAGGTCGGGCCTCAGCTACGTGCGCTCATCGACCAGCGTTTGCCGCAGCTGATGCAGCAGATGGACGCGGCCGGCGTGCCGTGGTCGCCGAGCCGCGGGGTGCCGGTTGCTGACTGAGATCGTCCCGGAAAGACAGCGGTGCCGACAGGTTTGTCTCCTGAGCCTGTGCGCGCTGTTACCGGGCTTGAGCCCGGCTTCGCCGGCCGACCTGGAAACGATGCAGGTCACCGCCACCCGTGACGCGCGGCCGGTGCAGGAGGTCGCGCAGGCGGTGACCGTTGTCGGCGCGGCGGAGATTCTGCGTGAGAACCCCCAGGTGCTGGCGGAATCCCTGCGCGGTCAGGTCGGCACCTGGTTCCAGCAGACCACGCCGGGTCAGGGCACTCCGGTCGTGCGCGGGCTCAAGGGTTCGCAGGTGTTGCATCTGGTTGACGGCATGCGGTTGAACAACGCGTTCTTCCGCAGCGCGCCCAACCAGTATCTGGCACTGGTCGATCCCTATGCCACCGAGCGGCTGGAAGTGGTGCGCGGCGCCTCGCCGAGTCTCTATGGCTCTGACGCGATGGGCGGGGTGGTGCAGGTGTTGACGCCCGAACCCGGTCTGAGCGGGAGCCGCTGGGGGATACGCAGCCAGGCCCACGGCATGGCGGACACCGCCGACCGGGCGCGGATTCTGCGTCTGCAGACCGAGACCGGCCGGGACGGCTTCGGCATGATCGGTGGCGTGACCTGGCAGGATTATGGTGATCGCCGCACCGGCGATGGACGGGTAAGGCCGACTGATTACGACGCCCGCGCCGCCGATTT